>DATFYA010000140.1 GCA_035315345.1 Candidatus Methylomirabilota bacterium | reverse complement strand
GCCATCATCTGCGGCACTGGGCCCGCGGAGGCTCGACCACGCTCTCGAATCTGGCGCTGCTCTGCCGCCGCCACCATCGCGCGGTGCACGAGGAAGGCTATCAGGTCGCACGGGGTGTGGACGGCGCGCTTCGACATCGTTTTCGATCTCGTCCTCGAGAACGACCAGGATCCCACGCCGGCGGCTTGACGCCGCGCGTTCGCCGCCGCGATACTCCCGGCATGACCAACGACGACGCCCTCGATCGCATCTTCCGCACCGCGCGCACGCACCGCGCGTTTCTCGACCGCCCGGTGCCCGAGTCGCTGCTCCGCCAGGTGTACGAGCTGGCCGCGCTGGGGCCGACCAGCGCCAACTGCAGCCCGATGCGGGTGCTGTTCGCCACCTCGCGCGAGGCCAAGGAGCGGCTGCGCCCGTGTCTGACGCCGGGCAACGTGGACAAGACCATGCAGGCGCCGGTGACCGCGATCATCGGCCACGACCTCGAGTTCTACGAGCGGCTGCCGCGCTTGTTCCCGACCGCGGACATGCGGGCGAACTTCGTGGGCAAGCCGGAGCTGATCGCGGCGACCGCGTTCCGCAACGGCAGCCTGCAGGGTGCCTACCTGATGGTGGCCGCGCGGGCGCTCGGTCTCGACTGCGGCGCGATGTCGGGGTTCGACAATTCGAAAGTCGACGCCGCGTTTTTTCCGGACGGCACGGTGAAGTCGAACTTCCTGTGCAACCTGGGCTACGGGGACCCGGCGAAGCTCTCGCCGTCCCGGCCGCCGCGGCTGCCGTTCGACGAGGCGTGTCGCGTCATCTGAGCCGCTGGCCCACCGGCACCGAGTAGACCTGCACCGGGTGGGCGCGGGTCTTCAGCTGGGTGGGGCCGTGCGCGACGACCTGGATGGCCTCGCTCAGTCCGCCCCGCGTCGTCTCGTCGATCAGGATCGGCGCGCCGAGGACCTTGGTGTGGGCCTCGAGATGCGCGGCCAGGTTCACCGCGTCGCCGACCCCGGTGTAGGTCATGCGCTGCTGGGTGCCCGTGAAGCCGGCGACGAGCGGCCCGGAGGCGATGCCGATGCCGATGCGCACCGCGATGGCCCCGCGCCGCGCCTGGTCCTGGTTGAACGCCTCCATCAGGTCGAGCATCTCCAGCGCCGCGAGCACCGCGCGCTCCCGGTGGTCGGCCAGCGGCAGGGGCGCGCCGAAGATGGCCATGAGCCCGTCGCCGAGCATCTGGTTGACGATGCCGCCCTGGCCGGAGATGGCGTCGAAGGTCAGGGTGTAGTAGCTGTTCAGCAGCTCGATGGTGTCGGCGGGCGCCAGGGTCTCGGTGATCGCGGTGTAGGAGCGGATGTCCGAGAACATCACGCTGGCCTCGACCTGCTTGTACTTCCCGTCCAGCGTGCCGCCCGCGCTCAGCACCTCCTCGGCGACCTCGGCGGTGGCGAAGCGGCGGAACAGCTCGCGCTGCAGATCGCGCAGGCGCTTCTTCTCGAGGCTGGCCGCCACCCGGGCCCGTAGCAGCACCGGGTTGACCGGCTTGAACAGGTAGTCCTCCGCGCCCATCTCGATGCAGCGGGCCACGCTGTCCACCTCCTCGACCGACGACATCATCACGACCGGGATGTCGCGCAGGCGCGGGTCGGCCGAGAGCGCATGGAGCGTCTGGTAGCCGTCCATCTCCGGCATCTCGATGTCGAGCAGGACGAGGTCCGCGCGGCGGCGCCCGAGAGACGCGAGTGCCTCGCGGCCGTTCTCGGCGAAGGTGACGGTGTGGCCGAGCTGCTCGAGCGCGCGGCCGAGCAGCAGCCGGTTGACCCGGTTGTCGTCGACGACCAGGAGGTCGCCGGCCTGCGCGTTACGCGGAGAGGTCACGTCGAATGCCTCCGAGGGTGTGCGCCACCCGCTCGTAGTGCTCGGCGAGCGCTTGCACGCGAGCGCCCGCGCCGTCCAGGCTGCCGGCCCGCGCCGCGCTCTCCAGCTCGCGCGCACGGGCGGCCAGGCCGTTGGCGCCGAGGCTCTGGCTGGTCGACTTCAATGAGTGCGCGGCGCGGCGGAAGCCGTCGACATCGGCCGCGGCCAGGGTGCGGCGCAGCGTGGCGATCAGCTCGACCGCATCCTGGCCGAACGTGTCGATCAGCTCGCCGACGAACGGCCCGCCCATCGTGTCGACCAGACGATCGAGCGCGGGTCGGTCGATCGGCGCCTCCGCGTCGGCCGCGCCGGTCGCTCGGCGGTCGCCGGCATCGCCGGCGGGCCGGGAGCGCTCCAACGCCGCGACCAGCTCCTCGACCCTGATCGGCTTGGCCACGTAGTCGTCCATGCCGGCGGCCACGCACACCTCCCGATCGCCCTGCATGGCGTTGGCGGTCATCGCGATGATGCGAGGCCGGGGCTGGTCCCGCCACCGCCGGTGGATCTCGCGCGAGGCTTCGAGGCCGTCCATCTCCGGCATCTGCACGTCCATCAGCACCACGTCGTACGTCTGCCGCTCGACCGCGTCGAGCGCCTCGAGCCCGTTGCCGGCCAGGTCCGCCCGGTAGCCCATCTGGGAGAGAAGACGCAGGGCCAGCTTCTGGTTGACCACGTTGTCTTCGGCCAGGAGGATGCGCAGGGGCACGCGCTCGGCCATGCCGGGATCCAGCTCGCTGCGCGTGGCCGAGCGGGGGGCGACGTGCACCGGCTGCTCGGCGAGCACCGAGACCAGCGCGTCGAAGAGCTGCGACGGCTTGATCGGCTTGTGCAGGTAGGCCGCGAAGCTCGCGTTGTCGGCGAGGGCCTCCCGGCGCCCGAGCGAGGTGAAGAGCACGAGGGGAAGCGTGGCCGCCGACGGATGCTGGACGATCGCGCGCGCGAGGGCGACGCCGTCCATCTCCGGCATGTGCATGTCGAGAATGGCGACGTCGAAGCGCTCGTCGCCACGGATCCAGCCGAGCGCCTCGTTGGGCGACCCGGTCGCCCACGCCGGCATGCCCCAGGTGGCGAGGTAGGTGGTCAGGATGCGGCGATTCGTCTCGTTGTCGTCGACCACGAGCACGCGCTTGCCCCGCAGCGAGGGCTGCACGCCGCTCAGGTCACGGCGCGCGGGCAGGGGCGCCTCCGCGGCGTGGGCGCGGATGGTGAAGCGGAACTCGCTGCCGCGTCCCACCTCGCTCGTGACCTCGATGTGGCCGCCCATCAGCTCGGTCAGGCGCTGGCTGATGGCGAGGCCCAGGCCGGTGCCGCCGTAGCGACGCGTGGTGGAGGCGTCGAGCTGGCTGAAGGACTGGAAGAGCCGGTCGAGCCGGTCCGGCGCGATCCCGATGCCGGTGTCGCGCACCGAGAAGGTCAGCTCGTACGGCCGGTCGGGCCCGGGCGGACGGCGGGCACCGACCGAGAGCACGACCTCGCCCTCCTCGGTGAACTTCACCGCGTTCGAGAGCAGGTTGAGCAGCACCTGGCGCAGCCGGGTCACGTCGCCCACGATCGCGGCGGGCATGCCGTCGCCGAGCAGGTAGGCCAGGTCGAGCCCCTTCTCGGCGGCCCGGCCGGCCACCAGGTCCAGCGCGCCCTCGACGCACTCGCGCAGGTCGAAGGGCTGCGACTCCAGCTCGAGCCGGCCCGCCTCGATCTTCGAGAAGTCGAGGATGTCGTTGATCACGGTGAGCAGGGCATCGCCGCTCTGGCGCACGACCTCCGCGTACTCGCGCTGCTCGTCGGTGAGCGCGGTGTTGAGCAGCAGGCCGCTCATGCCGATGACCGCGTTCATGGGGGTGCGGATCTCGTGGCTCATGGTGGCGAGGAAGGCGCTCTTGGCCTCGTTGGCCGCCTCCGCCTCCTCGCGGGCCTGCAGGAGCTCGGTGATGTCGTGGTAGATGCCGATCATGCCGACGCGCACGCCGTCCACCGCGACCGGCACCGACGAGATCTCGAGATCGACCATCGTGCCGTCCTTGCGGGCGCGGCGTCCCATCGCGCGGATCCATTCGCCGTCCAGCGTGTGCCGGATGTTGTCCCGCACCTCTTCGCGGCCCTCCGGCGTCGAGACCAGATCCTCCATGCGCCGGCCGAGGGCCTCCCCGGGCGCGTAGCCGAAGAGCCGCTCCGCGCCCGGATTCCAGCTGGTCACGATGCCGTCCAGATCGAGCGTGACGATGGCTACCGGGCTCGACTCCACCAGCGTGTCCGAGTACTGCTTCTGTCGCTGGGTCTCCCGGAAGAGCCGAGCGTTGTGAATGGCCAGCACGGACTGGGTCGCGAAGGTCTGGAGCATCGCGACCACCTCGGGCGAGAAGGCGCCGCGCTCGCGCCGGACGATCACCAGGCCTCCGAGCAGCCGATCGTTCCGGACCAGTGGTACCGCGAGGAGCGACTGCATGCCCTGGGCGACGAGGCGCTCGCGCGCCTGGGGGGCGACGAACTCCCAGTCGGCCCGGATGTCGGCCACCTGCACCGGCACCCGCGTGACCCCGGCCCGCCCGATCGCCCCCTCGCCGAGCCGGATGGGCGAGGCCCGCATCGTCTCGACGTAGTCGGGCATCATCCGGTGGGTCGCCCGCTGGTGGAAGGTCTGGCTCGCCTCGTCGAACTCGTACACGACCCCCTGGTCGCTCCCGGAGAGCTGGACCGCGCGCCCGACGATCGTCTCGAGCACCGCGTCGAGGTCGAGGGTGGAGCTGACCGCCTGGCTGACCTCGCCAAGCGCCTGCAGCTCGCCCACCGAGCGGGTGAGCTCGGCGGTGCGCGCCTGCAGCTCGTTGAAGAGGCGGACGTTCTCGATGGCGATCCCGGCCTGGTCGGTGAAGGTCTGCAGCAGCCGGATCTCATCGCTCGAGAAAGGGTGGGCCTCGCCGGAGGGGCCCCCGCGAGTGATCGCGAGAGCTCCGAGGGCCCGGCCCTCCCGCATGATCGGGAGCGCGAGCACGCTGCGGTACCCGGAGGAGAAGGCGAGCTGGCGCACGGAGTCGGACACGTGCGGATCGTCGGCGATGTCGGGCACGTTGATGAGCGCTCCCTGCAGGAGGGCACGGGCCACGAGCGTGCCGCTGCCGGAGAGCGGGTGCGGGAAGATCCGGTGCAGCTCGTCGACCGCCGCGGCGGGCAGATTGTGCTGACTGACGAAGTGGATCATGTCGTCGACGAGCTGATAGACGAGGGCGAACCGCGCGTGGCAGAGGCGGACCACGCTTCGCACGATCGCGTCGAAGACCGGCTGGGTATCGGTCGCGGAGGAGCTCATGACGCTCAGCACGTCGGCGGTCGCGGTCTGCTGCTCCAGGGCGTTGGTGAGATCGCGATTGCGAGCTTCGAGCTCGGTGAAGAGCCGGACGTTCTCGATGGCGATCCCCGCCTGGTCGGTGAACGTCTGTAGCAGCGGGATCTCCTCGTTCGAGAACGGGTCGGGCTCCCCGCCGGGTCCGTTCCGCATAATCGCGAGAGCTCCCAGCGCGCGGTCTTCCCGCGTGATGGGGACCGCGAGCACGCTCCGGTAGCCGGAGGAGCGGGCCAGCTCACGCACGAACTCGGACACCTGGGAGTCGGCCGCGATGTCGGCGACGTTGACGACCTGCTTCCCCCGGATGGCCCTGCCCACGAGAGTGCGGCTGTCCGACAGGCGCTGGGGGAACGAGCCGTGGAACAGCTCCATGGCCTCCGGCGGGAGGTTGGCGTGCGCGGCGAACTGGATCACGTCGTCCTCCAGCCGGTAGACCAGCGCGAAGCGCGCGTGGCAGAGGCGGACGGCGCTCCGCACGATCGCGTCGAAGACCGGCTGCGTGTCGGTCGCCGAGCTGCTCATGACGCGCAGGACATCGGCGGTCGCCGTCTGCTGCTCCAGGGCGTTCGTCAGGTCGCGATTGCGGGCGTCCAGCTCCTTGAAGAGACGCACGTTCTCGACCGCGATCACCGCCTGGTCCGCGAAGGTCTGCAACAGGCCGATCTGGGCGTCGGAGAAGTGCCCCACCTCGGCACGAGCGACCATGATGACCCCGATCGGCTCGCCGTCCTTCATCATCGGCACGTAGAGACCGCTGCGCATCCCGACCGCCCGGGTCAGGTCGTGGTGCCGGTACTCGGGATCCGCCTCCACGTCCGGGATGTGGACGATCGCGCGCTCCAGGATCGCCCGGGACGAGCCCAGCTCCCGGCTGGGACGCGTGGGATAGAGCCGTCGCACGTGCTCGAGGCCCTCGGCGGTGAAGTTGTGCTGGGCGACCTGGGTGATCAGCTCGCCGTCGTACCGGAACAGCGCGCTGAACACGCCGTTACACAGCCGCACCGCGCTCTGAACGATCGTGTCGAACACCGGCTGCACGTCGGTCGGCGAGCTCGAGATGACGCGCAGGATCTCGCCGGTGGCGGTCTGCTGGTCGAGCGCCTCGGTCAGGTCGCGATTGCGGACCTCCAGCTCCTTGAAGAGCCGGACGTTCTCGATCGCGATCACGGCCTGGTCCGCGAACGTCTGGAGCAGGACGATGTGTCGCTCCGTGAAGAGATGAACGTCTCTCCGGCGCAGCTGGATGCCGCCGATGGCGACGCCATCTCGCATGAGAGGCACACTGAGAATGGTGTGGAAGCCGAACCGGCGCGCGTTCTCGACGCCGTCCGGAAACTCGTGCTCCTCGGTCTGCAGATCCGCGATCTGGATCGGGCGCCCCTCGAGCACCGAGCGACCGCCCACCGTCCCGCGGACGATCGGGAGCCAGAAGTCGCCGCCGTGATCCTGGGCGATGGGCCCGTGATGGCCGACGAAGACGATCCGGTCGCCGTCGATCCGGAAGATCGAGGCGTCGAAGGCTTCGCACAGCGTGGCCGCGCTCCGGGCCATGGTGGCGAACACGGGCTGAATGTCGGTCGGCGAGCTCGAGATGACCCGCAGGATGTCGCTGGTCGCGGTCTGCTGCTGGAGCGATTCGGTGAGCGCGCGATTGCGCTCCTGCACCTCGGTGAAGAGCCGGACGTTCTCGATCGCGATGACCGCCTGATCCGCGAAGGTCTTCAGCAGCTCGACCCGCTGCTCGCTGAACAGCCCGGGCGTGGAGCGGCCCACGAAGATGACCCCGATGACCTGGCCGTCGCGGAACATCGGCGCTCCGAGCCCGGCCCGCCAGCCCGCGGTGACTGCCTCGTCCTTCATCGCGTAGGCCTGGTCGGCCATCACGTCCGCCACGTGCACGACCGCGCGCTCCCGGAACACGCGCGCGGTCACGGCCCGGAAGTCGGTCGGCATCGGGAAGACGCGCCGCACCGCCTCGACGCCTTCACGTGTCACGCCGTGGATCGCGGCGAGCTGTAGCACGGGCCCATCGACCCGAGAGACGACCCCGACCTCTGCGTTGCAGAGCTTGGTGGCACGCTCCGCGATGATGTCGAATACGGGCTGGACATCGGTGGGCGAGCTGGAGATCACCCGCAGGATGTCGCTGGTCGCGGTCTGCTGCTCCAGCGATTCGGTCAGGGCGTGGTTGCGCGCCTGCAGCTCCTGGAACAGACGCACGTTCTCGATCGCGATCACCGCCTGGTCGGCGAAGATCCGGACCAGCTCGAGCTGGCGGTCCGAGAACGGGCGGACCTCGGTGCGGAAGAGCAGGATCACGCCGAGCGGGATGCCCTCCCGGGACAGCGGCGTGGCGAGCATGGTGCGGTGGCCGAACCGGCGCTGCAGGTCGCGCCCCACCGGGAACTCGGTCTCGGACTCGGTGGCGAGGTCGTGGATGTGCAGGCTGCGGTGATCGGTCACGGCCCGGCCGCTCACCGATCCCCGGGTGACCGGGACTGCGAGGGCCTCGATGCCGCCGGAGCGGGATGCCAGCTCCTCGCCGAAGGGGCCGACCGCCGCCGCGCCTCGCAGCACGTCGCCGTCGAGGCGAAGGATCGCCACGTCCGGTGCGCCGCAGAACCTGGCCGCCGCGCGCACGACGGTCTCCAGCACCGGCCGCAGGTCGGTCGGCGAGCTGGAGATGGCCCGCAGGATCTCCGCGGTGGCGGTCTGCTGCTCCAGCGACTCGCTGAGCTGCCGGTTGCGCGTCTCCAGCTCGGTGAACACGCGCACGTTCTCGATGGCGATCACCGCCTGGTCGGCAAAGGCCTGGAGCAGCCGAACGTCTCGCTCCAGAAAGGCGCCGGCCTCGCCGCGGAAGACCAGGATCGCGCCGATGGCGACATCGTCGCGCAGCATGGGGACGGCGAGCGCACTCCGATATCCGGCCGCCTTCGCCGCATCGGCGAACTCGTACTCCGCATCGTGCTCGACGTCGGGAATGACGACCGGCGCCCTGGTCAGGATGGCCCGGGCGCTGGCCGTGCCATGTCCCGGCCGCATCGGATAGGTGCGCTCGAGCGCCTCGAGCAAGGCCGAGCTGGTCGCCACGTGGGCGGCCACGTGGATCAATTGCCCGTCGAACCGGTTCACGCCCGCGTGCAGGCCGCGGCACAGGCGCATGGCACGTACCGCGATCATGTCGAACACGGGCTGCGGGTCCCGCGGTGACGATCGGATGAGGCGGAGGATCTCGCTGGTGGCCGCCTGCTGCTCGAGGACCTCGGCGAGCTGATCGGAGGCCGGCGCGTCGACCGGTGTGATGGGGCGGGGGGACTGACGGTGGGTGGGAGGGCCGGCTTCGGCCCGGCCGTTCTTCTTCTTCGCCCCCCGCGGCATCCGCCCTCCTGGACTGTGCCGGCCTGGAAGCCGGCCTTCGGACTGGACGGTAGGCTAAGCGAAGCGGCGTTGGTGGACAAGGACAATCCGGCGGAGGGCCCGGCTTGACGGGGTCCGACCCGCCCGCGATACTCGGACCCGTAGCCCACTCCACGTCAGGAAGGATCCCGCCATGGCATCCAAGCTCCTGGGCGCCCAGGTCAAGCGCAAGGAAGATCCCCGGCTGATCACGGGCACCTCGCAGTACGTCGGGGACATCGCGATGCCGGGCCTGCAGCACGTGGCCTTCGTGCGGAGCCCCCACGCCCACGCGCGCGTCCGCGGCATCAAATCCGCGGCGGCGCTGAAGCGGCCGGGCGTGGTGGCGGTGGTCACCGGCCAGGAGCTGAAGCCGCACACCATCCCGATCCCGATCGCCCAGGCCTCCGCCGAGGGCGGCGAGGTGGCCGAGGCGCAGGTGGGCCGGCAGCACTACCCGCTCTCGGTGGATCGCGTGCGCTACGTGGGCGAGCCGGTGGCCGCGGTGATCGCGATGACCGCGGAGGCGGCCACCGACGGGGCCGCCGACGTCGAGGTCGACTGGGAGCCGCTGTCCGCGGTGTCGGACTCCTTCGAGGCGATGGCCGCCGGAGCGCCGCTGCTCTTCGACGACGCGCCCAAGAACATCGAGCACTCCAACACCATCAAGGCCGGCGATCCGGATGCGGCATTTGCCACGGCGCACCGGGTCGTCAAGCAGCGCATGAACAGCCAGCGCCTGTCCGGCATCCCGATGGAGACGCGCGCGGTCATGGCCGCGCCCGACTTCGCGAGCGGCGGGCTCACCGTGTGGTCGACCCACCAGGCGCCCCACGTGCTGCGCGGCAGCCTCGCTTCCGCGCTCAAGATGCCGCAGAACCAGGTGCGGGTGATCGCGCCCGAGGTGGGCGGCGGCTTCGGGGTGAAGTTCGGCATCTATCCCGAGGACGTGGTGGTCGCGGCGCTGGCCCGGCTGCGGCGGACGCCGCTGCGCTGGGTCGAGAGCCGCGTCGAGCACATGACCGGCACCACCCACGGCCGCGCCCAGATGACCGATCTCGAAGCGGCGGTGGACGCCGACGGTCGCATCCAGGGCCTGCGGATGCACGTGGTGGCCAACATCGGCGCCTATCCGGTCTTCACGTTCATCCCCGACCTGACCTTGATGATGGGCGTCGGCGTCTACCAGGTGAAGAACGTCGAGCTGAAGAGCACGTGCGTGTTCACCAACACCACGTCGGTCGCCGCATACCGTGGCGCCGGACGGCCCGAGGCCGCCTACTACCTCGAGCGGCTGGTCGACTGCATCGCGATCGAGCTGGGCAAGCCGCCGGAGGAGATTCGCCGGGTGAACTTCATCCCGCCGAGCGCCTTCCCCTACGCGGCGCCCACCGGGCAGAACTACGACAGCGGCGAGTACGCGAAGGCGCTCGCCAAGAGCCTCGATCTGTCGAAGTACCCCGCGCTGCGGGCCGAGCAGCGCCAGCGCATCGAGAAGAACGACCGCAAGCTGCTCGGCGTCGGCATGGCCTGCTACGTGGAGATGTGCGGCTTCGGTCCCTACGAGAGTGCGATGATCCGCGTGGAGCCGAGCGGCACCGTCACCGCGTTCACCGGCGCCTCGGCGCACGGGCAGGGCCACGAGACCTCCTTCGCGCAGCTCGTCGCCGACTACCTGGGCGTGGACTTCGACCAGGTGGTGGTGCGCCACGGCGACACCTCGAGCGCGCCGATGGGCTTCGGCACCGGGGGGAGTCGCAGCCTCGTGGTGGGCGGCTCGGCGATGGTGAAGGCGGCGGAGAAGGTGCAGGAGCGGGCCCGCCGCATCGCCGCGTCGATGCTGGAGGCCGCCTTCGAGGACGTGGTGGTGACCGACGGCCAGTACCACGTCAAGGGCGCGCCCGCCAAGAGCCTCGCGCTGGCCCAGATCGCCGAGAAGGCCTACGGCGAGGGCCTGCCGCCCGGCATGGAGCCGGGCCTCGAGGCCACCGAGTACTTCCGGCCGCCCCAGCTCGTGTATCCCTTCGGCGCCCACGTGGCGGTGGTCGAGGTGGATCGCGACACCGGCCGCATCGACCTGCGGAGCTATGTCTCGGTGGACGACTGCGGCACGCGCGTCAGCCCGATGCTGGTGGACGGGCAGGTGCACGGCGGCATTGCCCAGGGCGTGGCCCAGTCGCTCCTCGAGGAGGTCGTCTACGATTCCGAGGGCCAGCTGGTGACCGGCTCGCTCATGGACTACGCGATTCCCCGAGCCGAGGACCTGCCGTTCTTCGTGACGGACCAGACGGTGACCGCGTCGCCCTTCAACCCGCTCGGGGCCAAGGGCATCGGGGAGGCCGCCACCATCGGGTCGACGCCGGCCATCGTCAACGCGGTGGTGGACGCCCTCCGGCCCTTCGGGGTCACCAACGTCGACATGCCGCTCACCGGCGAGAAGGTATGGCGCGCGATGCGCCGGGGCGGGTCGTGAGCGAGACGCTAATCGCCCCGGCGCCGCTGAGACGTGAACCACTCGTAGATCTCTTCTCCCGTGGTCATCCAGACGCCCTTCTGCTTCCGGATGTAGTCGTACACCGCCTCGAAATACTTGATCCGGTGCGGCACGCCCGAGATGTAGGGATGCACCGCCATCGCCATCACGCGCGGGTTCCGGGCGCCTTCGAGGTAGAGCCGGTCGAATTGATCCTTGCACCGCTGCAGCCACTCCGGCGAGGTGTGGTGCT
>DATFYA010000139.1 GCA_035315345.1 Candidatus Methylomirabilota bacterium | reverse complement strand
GCCAGCAGGTCGAGCCCCGCCCAGCGTCCCGCTATATAGACGATGGCGCCCACCTGGCCCGGCACGGGGGCGAGGCATAGAGCGAGGCGTCGCCCGGACGGAACCGGCGGTCGCGGTAGCCCCAGCGCCCCTGCTCGACGCAGCTCACCGGGATGGTGACCTCCGTGTGGGCCGCCACCAGCACCGTCGTGTTGAGGATGCGGTTCTGCTTGGCGCCGATCAGCTCCTCGCCGTCCAGCAGCAGGAGCGGCTGGTCGGCGTCGTTGGCCACCTTGAGGAACGCCACGGTGCCGGCCTCGCTCACCTCGGTCACGCGGGACCGTTCGCCCGACTCGTCGAGCGTGAGCCAGTCGGGATCGTCGAGGCTCGGCGCCAGCAGCGGCACGACGGCGACGGCGCCGTGGGTGACGGGCGCGGTGGTGAGAATCGTGGCCAGCAGATTGGCGACCTGCGGAACTTCGTTCAGCGTGGGCATGGGGTCCTCCTTCTCGGGTTCGGTCGGAGGACCAGCATGAATCCCTGGTGTGACAGGGAGGGTCGCGGATCGCCGCCGTCAGGCCACGAGCGGGTTGCGCACGCGCAGACCCGAGAAGCGGCTGAAGTCCCGGTCTGCCGTCCACAGCTCCCGCACTCCATGCAACCGGCACAGCGCGGCAATCCGCGCGTCGTGCACCTGGGCTCCGAGAATTCGTCCCGCCTCGAGGGCGGCACGCAGCTCCGGCCAGTAGCCCTCGGTCTCGGCGAGCAACACCACAGCGGGCGACTCCAGCCACGCCTCGATCTGGTCGATTGCGCCCGCGAGCGGAGTCGGGGGCAGGTAGATCCGGGGATGCGTCACGATCGCTACGAACTCGTGCAGGCATGGCCAGGGAATCGCCCACGGCGTGCGATCCTCGGCCAGCTCCGTGATGCGCGCAGCGGCCGCCTCGTGCCAGGGTGAGTCCTCCCGGTGCGTATATACGAGGAGGTTCGTGTCGACCGCGATCACGCGCCGCGGCCCTGGTAGATCGTGTCCCGGACCTTCTCCCACGGGGCCCCGGCCAGGTCGGGGTGCAGGCCGTCACCCTTGAAAGACGCCTTGCGGAGACGAAACGTGCCCTTGCGCTTCCGCTCGGCCAGCACGCGCCGGAGACCGTCCACGATCAGGGCCCGAACGGTGGTCTTCTCGTGGGCGGCTACTCGCCGCGCCTCCTTGAGAACGGCATCTGGAATCTCGACGGTGGTCTTCATATGGCTATATGTATCGGCACTGCTGTCTACCCGTCAAGTGCCTTCAGCCGGCGCCCGCGGCGTCGAGAACCCGGATCAGCACCCAGAACGTTGGCTGCAGCCCCAGGACGGCGACCCGAGCGTCACCCCGTGGTCGAGGTCAGGGCTGCGCCCGACGCTGCATCCGCTCGATGAACGCGTCCATCTGGGCGTCGTCGGCGAAGATGTCGATGGATGGCACGGCCTTCAGGATATCGACCACCCGCCGGACCGGCGGCTGCAGATGGGCGACTGCCACTCCGCCGCCTCTGGCCTCCAGCGCTTTCCGCGCCTTGACGAGGACGCGGATGCCTGCGCTGCTGATGTACTCGAGGCCGGCCATGTCGAAGAGGAGCGCGGTCGCGGACGAGAGGATGAGCTCGAGCCGCTCGTCGAGCATCGGCGCGGTCTGCGAGTCGAGGCGCCCGCGGAGGGCAACGCACCGGCCCCCGTTCCCCACCTCGGTGACCTCGATCTCGAGCCCCATGGTCCCGGCGCGGGCACGCTAGCACGCGGACCGCCCCGTCACAAGGAGGCGACACCCATGGGCGTGGCCCGCCGGAATGCGGCCGCCCGTCGGCGCCGTGCTAGGATCGGCTCGGGCCGTGGATACCCGGGGCGTGATCCGAGCGGGGACCGCAGCGCAGCGCCCGGGGCACCGAGGGCTCCCGCTCCGCGTGCTCATCGCGGGGCTGTTCGTCGGGCTCCTGGCCGCCGCGGGGGTCGCCGGCGTCGGCTACGGGTACGTGGTCACCTCGAGGCTCCTGCTGTCGGCCGGCGACGAGGAGTTCCTCCACGTCGCGGAGCGCACGGCGGGTCAAGTCCGGGACCTGCTCGCCCCCGCCCAGGTGCTCGTCCAGCTCCTCTCGCGCCACCGGCTCGCGGATGCCGCCGGCCGCGCCGCCCGCCCGGACTCCCTGCCCCTCTTCACGACGGCCCTGAACGAGCACCCCGAGATCTCCGCCGTCTACGTCGGCTTCGCCAGCGGAGAGTTCCTGCTGGCCCGCACGCTGCGAGGCGCCCCTTCCCAGATCGGCCGCGTGCCGCCGGAGGCCGTCTTCCTCGTCCAGAGCCGCCCCGCCGGCGAGGGCGCGATCCCGGGTCGGTTCCGCTACCTCGACCGGCAGCTGGCCGTGCTCGGCGACGAGTCCCGCCCCGACTACGTCTACGATCCCCGGACTCGGGGGTGGTATGCCCAGGCCATGACGGCGGCCGCGACCGTGCGGACCAAGCCCTACGTCTTCTTCACCACTCGCGAGGTGGGAACCACGATCGCCCAGCGGAGCGCGGACGGCCGGAGCGTGGTGGGCGCGGACATCACGCTGCAGGAGCTTTCCCGTCACCTCGCCCGATCCCGGGTCACGCCCTCCGCACGGATCGCCCTCGTCGACCGGCTGGGTCTCGTGGTCGCCCTTCCCGATGCCGGCCGGCTGGTGCGCATCGAGCCGTCCGGTGATCCGGCCCTCGTCCGGCTCGACGATCTCGGCGATCGCACCCTCGGCTCGCTCTTCGCCGCGGCCGCGCCGGCGTCGGGGGGCATCCCGCTCGTGATCGAGGACCGGGCCTGGATCGGCCTCCGCCGCCCCATCGAGGCGGGCACCGGGGAGCCGCTGATCCTGCTCCTGGCCGCCCCTCGTGACGAGCTGGTCGCCGGCGCCCGGGGTCTGGTGGAGCGCCAGCTCCTCATCGGTCTCGGGGTGCTCGGACTGTCCCTCGGCCTCGTGTGGCTCGTCGCCGGCCGGCTTGCGCGGCCGCTCGAGTCGCTGGCCGGGTCGGTGGCGCGCATCGGTCAGGGGGACCTCGACACCGCGCTGCCCCTCATCCAGAACCCGCGGGAGGTCGCGGCCCTGAGCGATGTCACCGACCGGATGCGTGTCCAGCTGCAGGACCACATCGCGGAGCGCGCGGAGCGGCTCGCCGCAGAGCAGCGGCAGGCCCGGGAGCTGGAGATCGCGCGGCAGATCCAGCGGTCCATGCTGCCCGTGGCCGGCGACAGCCCCCTGGATGGGCGGTTCGCGATCGCAGCCACGCTCCTGCCCGCTCGCGAGGTCGGAGGCGATCTCTACGATTTCTTCGTGCCGGACGAGCGCCGGCTCGTCTTCGCCATCGGCGACGTGGCCGACAAGGGCGTGCCGGCCGCGCTCTTGATGGCCCGCGTGACCGCACTCTTCCGCGCGATCGCCCCGGGCGAGACCGGGCCCGACGGGATCCTCCGCGAGCTGGACCTCCGTCTGTCGCAGGGCAACGACGCCTGCATGTTCGTCACGGCGGCGTGCGGTGTGCTCGACGGCGAGACCGGGGAGCTCCGGTACGCCAGCGCCGGCCACGAGCCGCCAGTTCTTCGACGAGCCGACGGCACGACCGTGGTGCTGGCCCCGGAGGGCGGACCGGCGCTCGGCCTGGATGGGAACGGCGCCTATCCCGTGTGGACGGGGCGCCTCGCTCCCGGCGACGCCCTCGTGCTCTGCACGGACGGGGTCACGGAGGCGTTCGACGTGGCCGGCGACGCTTTCGGACTGGAGCGGCTCCGACGCGTCGTGGCCGACACGCCGGCCGACGCCCTCCGCTCGCTGCCGGATCGGCTGGTCGACGCGGTCGAGCGGTTCGCCGCCGGCGGCGGCCCTCGCGACGACCTGGCGCTACTCGCGGTGCAGTACCGGCCGACGGACGTCGTGGCGAGCGGCGCCGGCGACGAGGGCTGGCGGCTGTCCGTCTCGGGTGCGCCGGAAGACATCGCCCGCGCGCAGCGGCGGATCGAGGGGATCCTGCTCGCCCGCGACGTGCCCCCGCCGATCGTTCACGACTGCGTGGTGGCGGCCGAGGAGGTGATGGGGAACATCGCGACGCACGCGTACGGCGGCCGGCCGAGCTGCGAGGCCGGCGTCGAGATCCGCCTGCTCCCCGAGGAGATCCAGATCCGATTCGAGGACGCCGGGCCGCCGTTCAATCCCCTCGAGCAGCCGGCGCCGGACGTCGAGGCGCCCATCGCCGAGCGTGGCGTCGGCGGGCTCGGCATCTTTCTGGTCCGGCAGCTCGCGGACCGCTGCGAGTACGCCCGCGAGGGATCGACCAACGTCCTCACCGTGCACCACCGCCGGCCGGCGGTGGCCCCGCGTGAGGCCTTCACCCGGGTACAGGAATCATTCGCCAGAGGAGGCACCATGGCGCTGGACATCGAAATCACCGACCAGGAAGCGGGCGGGCGTCGCGTGACGCTCCGGGGACGCCTCGACACTCTCACCGCGCCGCAGCTCGAGACCGCCCTGGCTCCGCTGCTCGACGCGCCGGCAGTCACGTCGATCGCCTTCGCGCTGGACGGGCTCGAGTACATCAGCAGCGCCGGGATCCGGTGCCTCATGCGGGCGCACAAGGCCCTCGGCGCGCGGGGCGGACGGGTCGCGATCGTCAACCCCCAGCCCGCGGTGCGCAAGGTGCTGGAGATCGTCAAGGCACTACCATCCGAACAGGTCTTCGGCAGCGACGCGGAGCTCGACGCCTATCTCAATGCCATGCAGCGAAAGGTCCGCGGCGACACGTAGCGGATCTTCTTCGGCCGCCGACCGCCACGAGCAGGCGCCAGCCGATCACCCGGCGCCCGTACCACGCACCTGGGCTCAGGCCGGTGCCTCGAGCTCCCCCAACGGGCGTCGGAGGTCGGCGCGGTCGAGTGGGTCAACGCCTTCCGGTCCGGGGACTACGCCGGACGGGCCATCTGGACGCCGCTTCACCGTGGGTTCCCGATCGCGGTGGTCGGATCGGCCGGTCGAGTCGAGGCAGAGCGAACGGCGGACCGGACCGAGTTCTGCCCGGGCGCGGACGCGCATACCCACTACTGCCAGTTGAGCTAACGCGCCGTTACCGGGACATCGTCCAGCGATCAGCGCGCGGCGCCGAGAAACGCCCGGATCGGCTCCCAGAACGCTGGCTGCAAGCCCAGGTCGTCGTGATTCGCCTCCGGGATCGCGACCCAGCGCTTCGGCCCGCCCCACGCATCGTAGAGGCGCTGCGAGCTGGCGAGCGGGACGACCTCGTCGCGCTCGCCCGCGATCGCGAGCAACGGCGCCATGATCCGAGGCGCGCGCTCGATCGAGTCGAAGCGGTGCCGCAGCAGCCAGCGCGCGGGCAGAAACGGGTAGTGGTGCCCGGCCAGGGCGACCATGCTGTCGTAGGGCGAGATGAGCACGACGGCACGCACCGGACGCCGGGCGGCGACGAACGTCGCCACGCCGGTGCCGAGGCTGCGCCCCACGAGCACGATCCGCGTCGCGTCGACATCCGGGCGGCGGGCGAGGGCGTCGAGCACCACCTCCGCGTCGGCGCACAGGGCCTGCTCGGAGGGGCGGCCTTCGCTCGCGCCATAGCCGCGGTAGTTGACGAGGGCGAGCGCCCAGTCACCGGGCCAGGGCTCGAACGCCTGCCCGGTGACGTCCTCGGCGTTGCCACCGTAGTAGACGATCAGCGGAGCGGGGCCGCCCCCCCGGGCCGGGACGAACCAGCCGCGAACGCGTGGCCCCTCGGGCGTCGCCAGGTCGACCTCCTCCACCGGCCGCGACGGACGCAGTCCACGCGGCGGCGCGGCGAGGTGCGGCAGGAACAGCATGCGGTCCTGCGCGAGAAACGCGGCCGCCGGCACGCCGAGCACGACGGCCGTCGCGAGCAGGAGCCAGCCGCTCACGCGCTCCCGGCGCCGCCGGCCGTCAGCGGCCGTGACGAGCGCGCTGGGCGGACTGCAACAAATCGATCGACTCGGCCGACCGGTTGAAGATGTCGGGCACGGGCCAGCCCTGGAGGCCGGCGTAGGAATCGATCTGGGAGCGGTGATGCACCTCGTGCTCGATCATCATCATGAGCAGGCGCCAGCCCGAGAGCGTGGCGCCCGGCGTATCGATCATGTCCACGCGGCGAGTGAGCCAGTCCTCGGGCGTCTCGCGCAGCAGCGCCACGAACCGCTCCGCCGACTGCTCGAGCCATGGCAGCCACGTCCGCTGATCGGCCGGGTCCGCGGTGGCTTCTCCCCAGATCCAGCCCTCGCCGCGATAGGCGCTGGCGAAGTACAGGCGAGAGCCACCGATGTGGGCGACGATCTGGCCGATGCTCCAGCCCGTCTCGCCCTCGATCGCCGGCGGCCGCCACGCCGCCGCTGCCGGGGGCAGCGCGGCGACGTCGCGCTCCGTTCTCCGCCGCACGCTGTCGAAGAACCGCAGGTACGAGGCCATGTCCGTGATCATGTGGTCCTCCTTCGGGAGCTATGCATCAGCGGGCGATCCCGGGGAAATCATGCACCTCCGGCGCCGGTACAGGCACCATTCACAAATGACAGGCCGCGCCGGCGGCACTCGCGGGCTCGCTCAGCATCTCGCTTTTCCCACGCCTCGCTGATGGCGCGCTGCTCGGCTGGCGACATCGAACACCCCTGGAGCGCACCGACCAGGAACACCCCACTCAGCACGGTGAGAATGACGCGTCTCAACCCTGAGCCCACCTACTCGATCGGCTGATCGGCCCGAACCCTCGCCGATCCATAGCAACCTCTCGGCTGGCCATTTTGGGCTCGACCTTACACCAGCGAGCTCACGATCTCGCTCGCAATCTCATCGCGCTCTCACCGCCCTCTCATCCTGGCCGCGTATCCTCTCGTCGGGAGGGCATGCCATGGATACGAATCCTCGGAAGCGGAACCTGAGCGAGCGATGGATGGGCGCCCGGCCGACCAAGACCGCGATGTTCTGGTCGTGGGTGCTGGTCGTGGTGCTGACCCTGATCGTCGGGTTCGAATGGGGCGGCTGGGTGACCGGACGGACCGCGAAGAGCATGGCCGAGGCGGCATCGAACGATGCGGTGCTCGCCCGCCTGGCGCCGATGTGCGTGGCGAAGGCGACGCACGACCCGCAGTGGGCGGAAAAGAAGAAGACGCTGGCCGCCACGCAGACGTGGGACCGCGGCGACTACGTGTCCCAGCAGGGGTGGGCGACGATGCTCCCGGAGAAGCAGGCGGATTCTCGGGTGGCGCGGGAGTGCGCCAGCCGGCTGCTGCAGTAGGCCGCCCCCTCACCCTGCCCTCTCCCCCTCGCGGGGGAGAGGGATCGGCGATCGCCTAGTGAATGGAGCGGCGGCGGAGGCGGCGGCCGACCTCGCGCCCCAAATCTCGCACGACCTGCCGTAGGGACACGGGAGCCGCCGCGCCGCGGAAGATCCCTTGGGTGAGCCGAAAGGGCGTGGGGACGGGACCGGGTCCTCGCCGCACGGCCGCGAAGCCTTGATGGACGCTCACGTCCGCGATCACGTCCGATCCCGTGCCGCCGGCCTCGATCAGCTCCGTCACCAGGCGAGTCAGGGGCACCTGCCCGGCGAAGGTCTGCTGGAACGCCGGCCAGTGGTACCAGGACCAGTCCTCGATGACGTACAGGCCGCCCGGGCGAAGGCGCGGCATCAGGGTCTCGAGACTCGACCGCGTCGGCGAATACAGGTGCGAGGCATCGTCGATGACGAGATCCAGCGGGCCATCGAACTCGGTCGCCACCAGCGTCTCCAGCCGCTCCGAATCTCCCTGGTCCACGCCCCAGTACACGCGCAGTCGGTCGGCCCGCTCCGCCACGTAGCGGTCGAAGGCGGCGGACTGGCTTCTCGGCGCCTTGTCGACCCCGACCATCCGCGCCGGCCTGAACGTTTCGGACCAGAAGGCCATGCTGCCGCCTTTCCACAGCCCGAGCTCGAGCACGCGCTCGACGCGGCCGGTCTCACGAGCCCAGAACGCTTCATACTGTGCGATCAGGCCGGGCCGCTTCCACAGCACCAGTTCGCTCGCCCCGGAATCTTGGGGATCGAGCGAGAAGCTCAGCCCGTGCCAGTGGAGACGCCCCTCCTCCCAAACCATCCCGTCGAAGATCATGCGGCCTCCGTGTGGATCCGACTGTACGGCACGTCTTCCGAGCTTGGGAAGGCCCACGCCGAAGCGATTCAAGGATGAGGCGGTTGCGCACGCGGACGCCCCGCGCATAATAGCGTCCAGCCGCCGGCCCGCGGTGGGAGGGCATGGATGCTCGTGCGGTTCTGGGGAACTCGTGGGTCCCTCGCCAAGCCGGGGCCCACCACGGTGCGCTACGGCGGGAACACCTCCTGTGTGGAGGTGCGGCTCGCCGATCAGACGCTCGTCGTGCTCGATTGCGGCACCGGCGCCCATGCGCTGGGACAGGCGCTGCAGTCATCGTGCGCGGGCCCGCTGCGTGGCCACCTGTTGATCACCCATACGCACTGGGATCACATCCAGGGCTTCCCGTTCTTTCAGCCGCTGTTCGTGCCCGGCAACGAATGGGATCTCTATGCGCCGGGGAGCGTCGGGCAACAGCTCGAAACGACGCTCGCCGGCCAGATGGAGTACACGTACTTTCCGGTGACCCTCGAGCAGCTCGACGCCACCATCCGCTTTCACGACCTCGTCGAGAGCCAGTTCTCCATCGGCCGGACCCGCATCGTCACGCAGTACCTGAATCACCCGGCGCTGACCCTCGGCTATCGCCTCGAATCCGACGACGTCACCGTCGTGTACGTCGCGGATCACGAGCCGCACATGCGCGGTCGCCCCGAGGACAGCCCGGCGTCGAGCACGGCGGGTGGGCCCCTGCACCGGGAGGACCAGCGGCACGTCGAGTTCTTGACGGGTGCGGACCTCGTCATCCACGACGCCCAGTACACGGCCGAGGAATATCCGAGACGGATCGGCTGGGGCCACAGCCCCGCCGAATGGGCGGTGGACTATGCGCTGGCGGCGGGCGCCCGGCGCCTGGCGCTCTTCCACCACGATCCCTCGCGCGACGACGACGCGGTGGACCGTCTGGTCGAGATTTGCCGTGAGCGGGTGATCGCGGTCGCCGGCCGCCTGGATGTGTTCGGCGCCGCCGAAGGCCAGGCGATCGAGGTGACGGCCGGCGAAGGAGGGGGCCCCCATCCCGCCAGCCCCAGAGCCCCCGCGCCCGAGGTGCCCGACACGTACGGGCCGGCGACGGTGCTGGTCGCCGACGACGATCCGACCATCGTGGCGCTCCTGACCGCCACCTTGCGGCAGGACGGCTTTCGGGTGCTCACCGCCGGCGACGGCGAGGCCGCGCTCCGCATGGCGCGCGCCGAGCGACCGGCCTTGATCCTGCTGGACTGGCGCATGCCGGCGCTCGAAGGGGTCGAAGTCACGCAGGCGCTGCGGAGCGACCCGGACCCGTATCTGCGCAGCGTGCCGATCGTGCTCCTCACCGGCGAAACCGGAAGCGAGAACACGGCGGCCGGTTTCGCCGCGGGCGTGACGGACTATCTGACCAAGCCGTTCAAGCCGCCGTTCGTGCGCGCGCGGGTCCGCGCCTGGCTCGTCCGCGGAAGCGCACCCAGCGCGACCGACGCATGACGGGTCCGCGCGAGGCCGTGCTGCGGTCGTCCTCGCGGGCCGCGGGTGTCGTCGCGCTCCTGATCAGCGCCGGCGCGCTCCTGGGGTGGCAGCTCGACGTGCCGCACCTCCGCGCCATGCTTCCCGGACATGTGGCCATGAACCCGACGACCGCGCTCGCGTTCATGCTGGCCGCGGGCTCGCTCTGGTCTCTGACCGGGGCCTTCGGCGCCCGGCGGGCCGTCTGGTGGGCGGCGCGGGTGGCGGCGAGCCTGGTCGTGGTCGTCGGCGCCGTCACGATCGCCGGCTATGTCGTAGGCCACAACGTCGGGCTGGATCAGCTGCTGTTCGGCGCCCGGCTGGGCGGCAACCGGATCGCGCCCAACACCGGGGTCAATTTCCTGTTCCTCGGCATCGCGCTGCTGCTGCTCGACCGGCAGGGCCGCCCGGGAGCGTGGCCGGCTCAGCTCCTGCTACTCGTCCCGATCACGATCTCCGCGACCTCGCTCCTCGGCTACGTGTACGGCGTCGGCGCCCTGTACGGCATCGCCCGCTACATCCCGATGGCGCTGCCGACCGCGATGGCGTTCCTCGCGCTCTCCCTCGGCGCCCTCTGGGCCCGGCCGCAGCGTGGCCTCGTCGCGGTGGTCACCGCCGATCATCCGGGCGGGGTCCTGGCGCGCCGGCTCCTGCCCGCCGCCGTCGTCATCCCGGTCTTGCTCGGCTGGCTGCGGCTCGTGAGCGACCGTCGAGAGCTCATGCCGCCCGAGCTGGGCCTGGCCATGACGGTGGTGCTGACCATCCTCCTGTTCACCGTGCTCATCTGGGCCACCTCCCGGTTCCTGAACCGAGTGGACGAGGGGCGCAAGGCCGGCGAGGACCGGCTGGTGACCCAGTATGCGACGACGTCCATTCTGGCCGAGGCCCCGACGCTCTCGGACGCGCTGCCCCGGATCCTGGAGGCGATCAGCAAGAGCCTGGATTGGAGCCTCGCGATTCAGTGGAGCCTCGACCGCGAGCACCAGGTGCTCCGGTGCGGCGACACGTGGATCGCGCCGCCCGCCCGCGGACAGGCGCTGGCCGACCAGAGCCGGGCCATGACGTTCACGCGCGGCGTGGGCCTCCCGGGGCGGATCTGGGCGTCGGGACGCTCCGCCTGGATCGTCGACGTGCAGCGGGACTCGAACTTCCCCCGCGGGTCCAGCGCGGCCGCGGACGGGCTCCACGGCGCGTTCGGATTCCCGGTGGTGGGCCCGAGCGGATTCCTCGGCGTGATGGAGTTCTTCAGCCCGGAGCTTCGCAATCCCGACGAGAATCTTCTGCGGATGTTCGAGGCCGTCGGTCACCAGATCGGCCAGTTCATCGAGCGCAAGCTCGTGGAGGCCGAGCTGGAGCGCGCCAAGGTCGCGGCCGAGGCCGCCACCCAGGCGAAATCCGAGTTCCTCGCCAACATGAGTCACGAGATCCGGACCCCGCTCAACGCGGTCATCGGGATGTCGACCCTCATGATCGACACCCGGCTCGACGCCCAGCAGCGGGAGTTCGCCGAGACCATCCGGACCAGCGGCGATCACCTCCTCACGCTCATCAACGACATCCTCGACTTCTCGAAGATCGAATCCGGCATGCTGGAGCTGGAGGAGGCCCCGTTCGACCTGCGCATCTGTGTCGAGGACGCGCTCCAGCTGGTCGCTCCCAAGGCGCGCGACAAAGGCCTGGAGCTCGCCTACCTCGTCGAGGGCGCGACCCCGGTCCTGCTGCGGGGCGACGTCGGCCGCGTGCGACAGGTCCTGGTCAACCTCCTGAGCAACGCGGTCAAGTTCACGGAAGCGGGCGAGATCGGCGTCTCCGTGCAGTCCCACGAGATCGCACCGCGGCGGCACGAGCTGCACTTCGCGGTCAGGGACACCGGCATCGGCATCCCCGCCGAGCGACTCGACCGCCTGTTCAAGTCGTTCAGCCAGGTGGACGCCTCGACGAGCCGCCGCTATGGCGGGACCGGGCTCGGGCTCGCCATCTGCAAGCGCTTGACCGAGCGGATGGGCGGCCGGATCTGGGTGGAGAGCGAGCCCGGCAAGGGCTCGACCTTCCACTTCACGATCCTCGCGGATTCGCTCGAGGGACTCGAGGCGAAGCGGCCCGACGACGACGCGGTGCAGCTCGGCGGCCGACGCGTGCTCATCGTGGACGACAACGCGACCAATCGCCGGCTCCTGCGTCTGCAGACCGAGAAGTGGGGCATGTTCAGCCGCGAGACCGACTCGCCGGCCGAAGCGCTGGCGTGGATCCGGCGCGGGGATCCCTACGACATCGCGTTGCTCGACTACCAGATGCCCGGCATGGACGGCATCTCGCTGGCGCGGGAGCTGCGGAAGCTGCCGGCCGCCCGCTCGCTGGCCCTGATTTTACTGTCATCGGTGAATCGACCGCCGATCGCCGACCAGGAGGAGACGCGATTCGCCGCCGTGCTCTCCAAGCCGCTGAAGCTCTCCCAGCTGCGGGAAGGGCTCTGGCACGCGCTCGGCGAGCATCCCGCTCCCTCGGCTCCCGTCGACCGGCCGGCCGAGCCGATCTCCTCCGCGCCCGTGCCGCTGCGGATCCTGCTCGCCGAGGACCATCTCCTCAATCAGCGCGTCGCGCTCCGGATGCTCGAGCGGCTCGGCTATCGGGCGGACGTGGCCGAGAACGGGCTGGAGGTCCTGGAGCGGCTGACCCAGGCCCCATACGATGTCGTCCTCATGGACGTGCAGATGCCGGAGATGAAAGGCCTGGACGCCAGTCGGGCCATCTGCGCGCGGTGGCCGGCGGCGGAGCGGCCGCGCATCATCGCGATGACCGCCGAGGCGATGGAAGGCGACCGTGAGATGTGCCTGGCCGCCGGGATGGACGACTACGTCGTGAAGCCGGTGAGCCTGGAGCAGCTGCGTCGTGCGCTCGCAGACAGCCGGCCCCTGCCGCCGCGGGCGAGCCCGCGAGCCGACGCGGGTCCTCCGTTCACGCCGGACGAGGTGCTGGATCGGAGCGTGCTCCACCAGCTCGCGGAGGACCTCGGCGGCGTCGACGCGCTCAAAGATGCCGTCAGGATATTCCTGAGCGCGACGCCGGGCCTGCTCGCGACGCTGCGCGACGCGGCCGCCCGAGGCGACGCCGCGGCGATCCAGCGCGCAGCCCACAC
>DATFYA010000138.1 GCA_035315345.1 Candidatus Methylomirabilota bacterium | reverse complement strand
ACGTTGCGGGCCGGGAAGTCGAAGTACTGGCCGTGGTGCTCGACCGACTGCTGGGTGAAGCACGGCACCAGGACGCGCACCGCTTCCTCCCAGACGTCACGCTTGTCCCTCACGCGGCGGCCGAAGGGATGCAGCTCTACGGGACCCTGCCCCTCACCGAGCCCCAGCTCCACGCGGCCGCCGGAGAGCAGATCGAGCGTGGCCACCCGCTCGGCCACCCGGATCGGATGGTTGGTCGGCAGCTGCACGATGCCGTGGCCGAGCCGGATCCGGCTCGTGCGCTGCGTGGCCGCGCCCAGGAAGACCTCGGGCGCGGAGGAGTGCGAGTACTCCTCGAGGAAGTGATGCTCCACCTCCCACGCGTAGTCGTAGCCGAGGCGGTCGGCCAGCTCGATCTGGGTGAGCGAGTCCTGGAGCAGGCGGTATTCGCTGTCCGGCCCCCAGGGCCGGGGCAGCTGGTGCTCGTAGAAGATGCCGAACTTCATGACGCGCGCAGGAGGCGTCCGGGGCCGCGCGCGCCGTCGGGGCCGGCCGCCTCCGGCATTCGCCCCGCCTCGATGACCGGGCGCCCGTTGACGAACGACCACTCGATGCCGCTCGCCCGCTGCACCAGGCGCGGGCCGCCGCCCGGCAGATCGTGGACCATCTCCGGCTCGTGGTCGGCAATGGTGCGCGGGTCGAACACCGTGATGTCGGCGGCGAGCCCCGCCGCGAGACGGCCGCGGTCGCGCAGCCCGAAGAGATCGGCGGGCATCGAGGTGATGCGGCGTACCGCGTCCTCCAGCGAGAGCGCTCCGCGCTCGCGCACCCACTGGCCCAGCAGGCGGCTGGTCTGGCCCGCCTCGCAGAAGAGGGTGAGGTGGGCCCCCGCGTCGGAGAGGCCGATCAGCGAGCGCTCGTGGGTGAAGATCTCGGCCACCGAGGCCGCGTCGGTGTTCATGGTGGCCACCGTGAACTGGGTCTGCAGGTCATCCTCGAGCGCGAGATCGAAGAAGGCGTCGACGACGTCCTGCCCGCGGCGCGCCGCGACCGCGCTGACCGGCAGGCCGATCAGAGCCCGGAAGCGCTCGGCGCCCACCGCGGCGACCCGCAGCGGCGCGGTGTCGCCCCGGAAGAGCGTGGTGCGCCCCACCGACGCGCGGAACTCTTCGCGGAAGGCCGCGTCCCGGAAGATCGCGCGCCAGCCGCCGACCGGCGCGTCGAGCACGCGCTTCCACACCGGGAAGCGGAAGAACACGAAGGCGCTGGAGAGGTCGAAGGTGGCGGTGAGCGGCGACGTCGTCACCTGAGGATAGATGGCCACGCCGTCGCGCGCGAGCGCCTCGACGCGCGCGAGGATCGCGCGATGCTCCTCGGGACGCGACGGATTGTGCCGCAGCGACACCAGGGTCACCGGGCGAGCGGCGGCCCGGGCCAGCTCGGCGAAGCGATCCACCTCGGCGACGCGGTTGGGACGCGTGCCCCCGATGGTCAGCTCGACGATGCCGCGCCCCGAAGCGCCCATCGCGCGCGCCAGGCTCGTCAGCTCGTCGTCGTGGGCCACCCGGCTCGGGACCGGGCGGCCGCGGTCGCCCACGTGGTTCTTGTTCGTGGTGGACGAGAGCCCGACCGCGCCGAGCCGCATCGCGTCGGTGACGAGATCGCCCATGCCGGCGATCTCGTCGGCGGTGGCCTCGCGCTCCCACGCCGCGTCGCCCATCACGTACTGGCGGATCGCGGAGTGGCCGATGAAGCAGCCCACGTTGGTCCAGGGCCCGATCCGCTCGAGCGAGTCGAGATACTCGGCGAAGGTCTCCCAGCCCCAGCGAATCCCGCGGGTGAGCGCCTCGAGCGGCATGCCCTCCACGTAGGTGAGCATGCGCATCAGCGTGTCGCGGTCGGCCTCCCGGCACGGGGCGATCGTGAAGCCGCAGTTGCCCATGACCACCGTGGTCACGCCGTGCCACGACGAGCAGGAGGCGAGCGGATCCCAGGTGATCTGCGCGTCGTAGTGGGTGTGCGGGTCGATGAACCCGGGCGCGATCACTAGACCCGCGGCTTCTATTTCCCGCTTGCCGCGGCCGCTCACCGCGCCGACCTCCGCGAGCCGCCCGTCCTGCACCGCCACGTCGTCGTGCCGGCCCGGCGCGCCGGTGCCGTCGACGACGAGCCCGCCGCGAATCACGAGGTCGTATCGGGTCGTCATGGGGGCCTACTGTACGGCAACTGCAGGGTTCTTGACCACCCCACCGCCCGGCGCTACCCTCCCCAGCACCATGACGAAACGAGCGACCGTCGAATCGACCGCCGACGCGTATCTGGAATTGCTGGCCGCCCGCGGCGTGGAGTACTTCTTCGCGAACGCGGGCACCGACTTCGCGCCGATCATCGAGGCCTACGCGCGCCGGAGCGCGCAGGGCCAGGCGAGCCCGCGCCCCATCACGGTGCCGCACGAGGTGCCGGCGGTGGCGATGGCCCACGGCTACACCATGGTCACCGGGCGGCCCCAGGTCGTGATGGTCCACGTCATCGTGGGCGCGGGCAACGCGGCGGGCGGGGTGATCAACGCGGCGCGCTCGAACCTCCCGGTGCTGTTCTCGGCCGGGCGCAACCCGATCACCGAGGCCGGGGCCGACGGCAGCCGCGATCGGCCCATCCACTGGGCGCAGGAGGCGTTCGACCAGGCCGGGATGCTGCGTGAGTTCGTGAAGTGGGACTACGAGCTGAAGCGCTTCGACCAGCTGGAGACGGTGGTGGATCGCGCGCTCACGCTCGCTCAGTCCGAGCCCCGGGGACCGGTCTATCTGACCCTGCCGCGCGAGGTGCTCGCCGAGCGGCACGACGCCATCGAGTACTCCGACCCGCCGCGCGCCGCGGTGCCGGCCGCGACGCTGCCGGATCCCGCCGCGGTGGACGAGGTCGCGGCCATCCTGGCCGGCGCCCGCAACCCGATCATCATCACCAAGGCGGCCGGCCGCGACCCGGCGGCGGTGCCCGCGCTGGTGCGTCTGGCCGAGTCGCTCGGGGCCCCCGTCTTCGACCAGTTCCACACCTACGTGAACTTCCCGCAGGATCACGACCTGCACGGCGGGTTCGAGGCGGCCCCGCACCTCGACGAGGCGGACGCCATCCTGGTCATCGAGTCCGACGTGCCGTGGTTCCCGCAGGTGAAGCGCCCGAGGCCGGAGACGCGCGTGATCCACCTGGGCGTGGACCCGCTCTTCTCGCGCTACCCGGTGCGCGGCTTCCCGATAGACGCCGCGCTGGCCGGCACCCCGCGGCTGTCGCTGGCCGCGCTGGCCGACGCCATCGGCAAGCGGGTGGACCGCGCCGCGGTGAGCGCGCGGCGACAGCGGTGGACGCAGGCCGGGACCCATCGCCGCGAGGCCGCGCGGGCCAAGGCGGAGAGCCTCCGCGCCGACACCCCCGTCGACATGCTGTGGCTGTCGCGGGCGATCGGCGAGGTCGTGGACGACCGCACGATCGTGGTCAACGAGTACGATCTCGACGCCACCCAGTGCACGTTCACGCGGCCGGGCAGCTACTTCGCGGCTCCGCCCTCGGGCGGGCTCGGCTGGGGGCTCGGCGCCGCGCTCGGGGCCAAGCTGGCCGTCCCCGACCACAACGTGATCTGCTGCGTGGGCGACGGCGCCTACATCTTCGGCTCGCCCACCGCGTCGCACTTCGTGTCGCGGGCCTACAACCTGCCGGTGCTGTTCGTGGTCTTCAACAACCGCACGTGGAACGCGGTGAAGCGCGCGGTGCAGACCTACGCGCGCGACGGCTGGGCGGTGCGCACCGACACCATGCCGCTCACCGCGCTCGAGCCGTCGCCGGACTACGAGATGATCTGCCGGGCCTCGGGCGGCCACGGCGAGAAGATCGAGGATCCCACCGCCCTGCCGGCGGCGCTCCGGCGCGGGCTCCGCATCGTTCAGGAAGAGAAGCGCCAGGTCGTCCTCAACGTGATCTGCAAGAAGCCGTGAAGATTCTCGCCGCGGGGCCCAGCGGTCCGCCGAGCGAGCTCGATCCCCTGCGCGCGGCCGGGCACGAGGTGGTGATCGGCCGTCCCCTGGACCAGCCGGGGCGGGCGGCCTACACCGAGGCCGACCTGGGAGCGGCGGCGCGCGACTGCCACGTCGTCCTGGCCTCGCATCTCGACTGGATCACCGCTTCCGTGATGGAGGCGGCCGCCTCCGTGCGACTGGTCATCGTCCCGTTCATCGGCACCGACAAGATCGACGTGCCCGCCGCCTCCCGCCTCGGCGTGCTCGTGGCCAACAGCCCGACTCCCGAGAACTTCATCGCGGTGGCGGAGGCCACCATCGCGGTCATCCTGATGCTGCAGAAGCGCATCAAGCACAACGAGGCCAAGCTGCGCCGCGGAGAGTGGGCGCAGCGCGGCGACCGCGGCGAATTCCTCTTCGGCAAGACGGTGGGGCTGGTCGGCCTGGGCCGCGTGGGCTCGCACGTGGCGCGGCGGCTCGTGAACTGGGACGTGCGGCTGATCGCCTGCGATCCCTACGTCTCGGACGAGCGCGCGCGGTCGCTCGGCGCCACCCTGGTCGACCTGCCGACCCTGCTCGCCGAGAGCGACGTGGTGTCGCTGCACGCCTCGCTCACCGACGAGACGCGCCTGCTCATCGGGGAGAAGGCGCTGCGCGCGATGAAGCCGGGCGCGATCCTGATCAACACCGCCCGCGGCGAGATCGCGGACGAGGAGGCGGTGGCCCGCGCGCTGACCGAGGGCTGGATCGCGGGGGCCGCGCTCGACGCCTTCACCCGCGAGCCGCTGCCCGCGGCGAGCCCGCTGCGCGCGGTCGACCCCGAGCGGCTGATCCTCACCCCGCACAACGTGAGCCACAGCGAGGCGGGGCGCCGGGCGAACCTCGCGCTCGCGCTGTCGCAGATCCTCGCGGTCGGCCGGGGCGAGCCGCCTGTCCATTGCGTCAACCCGGAGGCGATCGCGCGCTGGAGGACCCGATGAGCCCGACCGCGTACTCCATCATCGACGCCGACGGCCACGTGACCGAGTCGCAGGAGCAGGTGGCGAAGTACCTCGACGCGCCCTACAACCGGCGGCCGCAGAGCTTCCTCTTCTACCCCTGGGACGGCTGGGACCGGCGCATGCTCGGCACGCTCGGCGACGTGGCCGGCAGCGCCGAGCAGTGGCTGCGCGCCCTCGACCGGGGCGGCATGGAGCAGGCGGTGCTCTATCCCACCCTCGGCCTGTTCCTGTCCTTCCTGAAGGACCGCGAGTGGGCGGTGGCCCTCTGCCGCGCCTACAACACCTTCCTTCACGAGGAGTTCGTCAAGCAGACCCCCCGCCTGCAGGCGGTCGCGCTGCTGCCGGTGCAGGATCCCGACGCGGCCGCGCGCGAATTGCGGCGCGCGGTGACCGAGCTGGGGCTGGTGGGCGCGATGCTCGCGGCCGACGGCAGTCACCTCCTGGGCGACGCGCGCTTCCTGCCGGTCTACGAGGAGGCCGATCGGCTCAACGTGATGCTCGGCATCCACGCCTCCGGCTCGCACCTGGGCGGCGGCGGGCTCGAGCTGTTCCCGCGCTTCATCCAGGCCCACACCTGCTCGCACGCCTTCGGGCAGATGCGCCAGCTCACCTCGATCATCCTGGAGGGCATCC
>DATFYA010000137.1 GCA_035315345.1 Candidatus Methylomirabilota bacterium | reverse complement strand
ACCCCGAGCGCCTCCCGACCCTGCGGGCGGATGCCTGCGAGACGTGCCGGCGGTACCTGATCACGGTGGACGGTCGAAAGGACCCGGCGGCGGTGCCCATCGCGGACGAGCTGGTGGCCCTGCCGCTCGACCTGCACGCGCGAGAGCGTGGCTTCGCCAAGATCGTACCGAACCTCATGGGGATATAAGGAGAGCCACATGGCACGTACGGTCGGCTTCTTCACCGACACCACGCTCTGCATCGGCTGCAAGGCCTGCGAGGTCGCCTGCAAGGAGTGGAACCAGCTCCCCGGTCATACCCCCAAGTTCCTCGACGGCTTCGACAACACCGGCCGGCTCGACGATCAGAACTGGCGACACGTGCAGTTCCACGAGCGCAGCACGCCCAAGGGCGGCGCGGCCTGGAGCATGATGAGCGACGTCTGCAAGCACTGCTCGCTCGCGAGCTGCATGGAGGTGTGCCCCACCAACGCCATCATCCGGACCGAGTTCGACACCGTGTACATCCAGCCCGACGTCTGCAACGGCTGCCGGGACTGCATCGCGGCGTGCCCGTACGCCGTCATCGGCTTCAACGAGAAGACGGGGCTCGCCCAGAAGTGCACGTTCTGCTACGACCGCCTCCAGAACAATCTCATGCCGGCGTGCGCCAAGGCCTGTCCGACCGAGTCGATCAAGTTCGGGGACCTGAGCGAGATGCGCACGGTGGCGACGACGCGACTCCAGCACCTGAAGGCGCAGGGGGTGGCCAATGCCCAGCTCTACGGCGAGCAGGAGTACGGCGGCTTGCACGCGCTGTTCCTGCTGACCGACAAGCCGGAGGCCTACCGGCAGCCCAACACCGCGAATGCGGTGCTGCCGAGTCGCAACAACGTGCGAGGTTACCTGGGCTCGCTGGTGACGGCGGTGCTGGGCGTGGTCGGCGCGGTGATCGCATTCCGCCAGCGCGGCGAGGAGGGCTAGCCATGCCTCAGCACTTCGTCGCCCCGCCGCAGTGGGAGTGGTACATCGTCTGGTACTTCTTCCTCGGCGGCCTGGCCGGGGGCGCATACCTGATCGGCACGTTGCTTCGGCTGCTCGGCGATGCCCGCGACCAGCGCGTCGCCCGGCTCGCGTTCCTGGTCGCGTTTCTCGCGATGGTGATCTGCCCGATCCTGCTCACCCTGGACCTCGGCCACCCCGCCCGGTTCTGGCACATGCTGGTGAACAGCCGGACGGGGGCGCTCAACTTCAAGTACTGGTCTCCAATGTCGGTGGGCGCGTGGGCGCTCCTCGGCTTCGGCTTCTTCGCGACCCTGTCGTTCATCGAGGCCCTGGTGCAGGAAGGCCGGCTCCGGCATGGGCTGGCCCGGGGCATCGCGGATGTGATGGGGAGCGGGCTCGGCCGCGTCTTCATGATCCTCGGCGCGCTGTTCGGGCTGTTCGTGGCAGGGTACACGGGGGTGCTGCTGAGCGTGAGCAACCAGCCGGTCTGGAGCGACACGTGGACGCTGGGCGGGCTGTTCCTGGCCTCCGGGCTGAGCGTGGGAGCGGCGACCCTGGCGATCGTGGCCCGGGCGCGGGCCGATGCGCCGACCACGGAGCGCAAACTTGTCCGTGCAGACCGCGTATTCCTCGTGCTCGAGCTGGTGTTGCTGGCCGCATTCTTCGTCACGCTGGGGACCCTGGCGGGCCGCCTGTTCGCGCCGCGGTGGCTCGCGCTCTGGGCGCTGGTAGCCATCGGGATCCTGGTACCGCTCATCGTATCCCGCGAGCCGGGCGCGGGTCGGCGCGGTGTGCCGGTGCTCGCGGGGTGGTTGGTGCTCCTGGGCGGCCTGGCGCTGCGGATCGTGGTGGTCTTCGGCGCGCAGATGTGACGTGATGAGGATCGGCGTCCTGCTATCTGCCCGCTTCACCGATGCCGGCGACTACCTGGCCGACGCCCGGGCGCTCGACGCCGCCGGGGTGGATTCGCTGTGGCTGCCCGACGACGGCTTCGACCCATGGCTGGTGCTCGCCGGCATCGCGACGGTCACCGGCCGTGCTCGGCTGGCCATCTCGGTCTCGGCTCGTGACGCGGATGCCTCCGACGCGCTCGCGCGGCGGAGGGACACGCTCGACCGGCTCTCCCGCGGGCGCGTGCTCACAGCGGTCGTCGCCGCGGGCGAGCCGACCGGAACCGAGGCGCTGATCGCCCGCGTTCGCCGCGGCGGGCCGGGGCCGGTACTGCTCGAGGCCCTTGGCGGCGGGCACGCGGTGGTGGGAGCCCGGCTCGCCGACGGCCTGGTCGCCGGCGTCGAGTCCGCGCAGTGCCATGCCGCGTTCGACCAGGCACGCGACCGTCGCCGGCGCGACCGGCTGACCGCGCCGTTCGAGCTCTGGACGCGGGGCCCGGCACCCGACGGCCGGGAGCACTGGCGGAGCCTGCTCGCCGCCGCCACCGCGGTCGGCGCCACCGGCCTGATCGTTGCCGCCGGTCCCAGGCTCCTCGATCTCCTGCGCAACGCCGACGAAGACGACGATCGCTCCGATCTGACCCTCGCCCAGGGCTGATTCGAGGTCGCGAAGAACTTGCCGCCCGAGATGTCACGACTCACCCGGAGGTTCAGTCAAATGGCGGACCAGGAGACCGATGGACCGGTGCGCAAGCACATCGAACGACTCGTGAAGGAGCAGCAGCAGATCTACGGACAGAAGACGCTCTCGGACGCTGACCGCCAGCACCTGAAGGGCATCGCGGTCGAGCTCGATCAGTGCTGGGATCTCTTACGTCAACGTCAGGCGCTCCGGGAGTTTGGTCTCGACCCAGACCAAGCACGGATCCGGCCGTCCGAAATCGTCGAGAAGTACGAGTCGTGAACGCCGATGACGGTGAGCGACGGCGTTTCCGCGTCACTATGGCGAGAGCGATGCGACAAGGAGACATCCATGGCTCGACTAGTCAAGCATGACCGTCAGGGTCCGTACAAGCTCGACCGTGACGGTGAAACGCTCTGGATTTGCGGCTGCGGCCTCTCCCTCGATAAGCCGTTCTGCGATGCTACTCACCTGAAGACCCGAGATGAGGAGGAAGGGGCACTCTACGTGTAACGACCCTGATTGCCGTCGGGTGAAGCTTCCGATCGCATACGCGCTGAAGACCCCCGACGAATACTAGTGCGCACGACATTCGCTCCAGCGTTTCGCGAGGGGCCGAGTTGTCCGGATCACCGGCGCATCCGGCCCTGCCCATCCTGGCTCGACTGCGTCCATCATCGCGATGAAGACGCGGCTTGAATGAGATCTTTCCTCAGGAGGCTGCCGCCCAGGGCGTAGAAGTACAGGTAGCCTCGGTACGCGCCCAAGCGCTCGACGCGACGGGTGAGCGATGCCCCCGGCCGAAGGTGCATCAGCGCGCCGAGCCCGCGCGCGGCGCCGACATCGCCCGGGGGAAATACGTCGAGGCGACCGAGACCGCGCAGCAGGACCAGGCTGGCGCTCCAGGGGCCGATGCCCGGCAACTCGACGAGCGCTCTGAGTGCATCGTCCGTCTTCATGCCGGAGATCTTGTCTTCGGCCAGCTCGCCCGACTCGATCGCTCGGGCCAGGTAGCGAAGCGACTCGGCCTTCCGAGAGCTCAGGCCGCACTTCCGCAGCGCTTCGAGGCGCGCCACGGCGACAGCTCGAGCCGTAGGAGGCACATGGAAGCGGCGGCCGCTCTGTTCGAGCTGCTCGCCAAATCGCTCGACGAGTCGCCCCACGATGGCCAGACCCGCCTCCAGGCTCAGCTGCTGGAACGGCACCACGTTGACGAACGTCTCGAACCATTCGGCAAACCGCGGAGGCCGCATGCCGCGTAAGGCCAGCGCGACGGGTCGGAGCCTGCGGTCCGCCTCCACGAGCCGTTGCGGGGGGCCCGCATCCACGTCGAGGCCCAGCACCTTCCGTAGGGTCCGTGCAAGCTGACGCCGCGTCGCGGTGGAAGGGTTGCCGTGGCGCAAGGAGTAGCGCACATCAGGCTCATCAATCGTCCCGCGGTTCTCCACCTCGACCAACGTGAGATCCTCCGACGTCCTCAGCACCCGTACGTAGCGGCCCTGTTCCCAGACCTCGACCAGGTTCGTCGGCCGGCGTTGCAGCACGCGGACGGTGGCCTCGAGATGAAACGGGGCTCGGGTGCTGAGCTGCGTCTCCTGCGATTCCGCTTTCAATAGCCAGTGAACTCCTCCGTCCGGACATCATCATCATCGATGCCAGCATTGTTCAGCATCGTCCGAAGACCTGCGACCATCCGCGGCGGGCCGGCAATGTAGTAGATCGGTCCAGCGAGAACGTTTCCGGGCGACGCCCCTCCCGCATCGTCTCTCAGGTACCTCGAGAGAGTGTCGCGATTGAGGTAGCCGGTGTCTCCCTTCCAGGGCAGGTGCGAGCCGGCCATCCGAGTCATTGTCGGGACGAACGTGAACCTCGGGTTTGTCCGCTCCAGACCGCGCATTTCGTCCAGAAACGGCGCATCCTCCGGACGTCGGTTGGCATAGAAGAGAAAGATCCGGTGCGGCAAGCTCTCGTGTGCCGCCCGGCGCACCATGCTTCGAAACGGGGTAATGCCGATTCCGCCAGCCAGCAGGACCGCAGGGCGGCTGGCGTTGTTGTGCAGCGTGAGGTTTCCGAACGGCCCCTCGACCTTGAGCTCCGTTCCGAGCGGCATCGACCGCAGCACGCGCTTGAAGGCGGTATCACGCAGGCGAGTGGTGAACATCAACTCGGGGTCGTCCGGCGCGTTGTTGATCGAGAAGCCTCGCGTGTTTCCCTCGGCATCCGTTTCAGGAGGATCGATCAGGGTGAGATCCATGAACTGCCCCGACTTGAACGTCATCCCCGACGGCTTCGCGAAGTGAAACTCCAAGGTGCGTTCGGCCACTTCGGCTCGACTCTCCAGCTTCAGCGAATAGACCGGCCACTTGACTTCGGTCGTCATCGTCTTCGTTCTCCTTGCTCCCGTAGCAGTCGGCATGCCAGCGGGCTCGGCGTTATGGGACGTTGGCCTCCTGAGGCCTCGCGTGCCCAATGAGCAGCGCTTCCGCCGCACGCACGACCTGATCCGTGGTGAATCCGAACTCCCGCATCACCACCTCACCCGGCGCCGAGGCTCCGAACCGGTCCAGCGAGATGGTGGCGCCGGCCGTGCCCACCCAGCGTTCCCAGCCCAGGGAGCGCCCGGCCTCGACGGCGAGCCGTGCGGTGACCGAGGCGGGCAGCACACTCTCCCGGTACTCCGGCGTCTGCTCCTCGAACAGTTTCCAGCAAGGCATCGACACCAGCCGTGCCTCGACCCCCTTCGCCGCCAGGGTTTCGCCGGCGGCGACGATGAGCTGGACTTCGGAGCCCGTCGCGATCAGGATGAGGTCCGGCCGGCGTGACGCTTCGGTGTGCCCATTGAGCACATAGGCTCCGCGAGTAAGCCCTTCGGCCGACGCATAGATCGAGCGATCCAGCGTCGGTACGGCCTGACGAGTGAGCGCGAGCGCGGTGGGCCGGTGGCGATTCTCGATGGCGACTCGCCACGCCCACACCGTTTCGTTCGCGTCCGACGGCCGGATGAAGAGCAGGTCGGGGATGGCCCGAAGCGCCAGGAAATGCTCGATCGGCTGGTGAGTGGGACCGTCTTCCCCCAGGCCGATGCTGTCATGCGTGTACACCCAGATCGACCCCAGACGCGACAGCGCGGACAGCCGTACCGCCGGGCGCATGTAGTCGGAGAAGACCAGAAACGTCGACCCATACGGGACGAAGCCGCCGTGATACGCCAATCCGTTCACGATGGCGCCCATGCCATGCTCTCGCACCCCGAAGTGGACATTGCGCCCGGCGGGACTCCAGACGCCTCCGACCGCTCCCTGCACGCCCTCCTCGGACATCGACGGGGGCGCGAAGTCCCCCTGACCCTTGAGTCCCGTGAGCGTGGACGGGTCGAGATCCGCCGATCCGCCCACGAGCTCAGGCAGTCTGACGGCGAGCGCCTGCAGCGTAGCTTCGGACGCCTTGCGGGTGGCGAGGCCTTTCGGGTCCGAGACGAAGATGGGCAGGTCGTCGTCCCACCTGGGCGGCAAGTCGCCGGCCTGCCGGCGGGTCAGCTCCGATGCGAGATCTGGAAAGGTCGCCACATACGCCTCGAGGCGATGGCGCCATTCTTCTTCCCATCGCACACCGCGCTCGACCGCCGAGCGGAAGTGCGCCCGCGCCTCGTCGGGAATGAGGAACGCGGACTCGACCGGCCAGCCCAGGTTCTGCTTGGCGGCCCGCACCTCCTCCGGGCCCAGCGGAGAGCCGTGGGCGTGGAAGGTCCCCTGCTTGAGCGGAGCCCCGAACCCGATGATGGTCCGCACCATGAGCAGCGACGGCCGGTCGGCGACCCGCAAGGCCTCCCGGAGCGCGGCCTCAACCGACATCAGGTCATTGCCGTCTCCGACGCGCTGCACGTGCCAGCCGTAGGCGGAGAATCGCGCGCCCACGTCTTCTTGGAAGGTCAACGAGGTCGTGCCCGAGAGCGTGATGCCATTGTCGTCGTAGAGGACGATCAGCTTGCCGAGCTTGAGGTCGCCGGCGAGCGAACAGGCCTCGGACTGGACTCCCTCCATCATGTCGCCATCGCTCGCGATGACGTAGGTGCGGTGGTTGACGATCTCGTGTCCGGGCCGGTTGAAGCGCGCAGCCAGATGTGCCTCGGCGATGGCCATGCCCACCGCGTTGCCGAGCCCCTGTCCGAGAGGGCCGGTAGTGGCTTCGACGCCAGGCGTCAGGTCGCGCTCCGGATGACCTGGGGTCAGGCTGCCCCACTGTCGGAACCGCTTGATCTGATCGAGCGGCAGGGCATAGCCGGTCAGATGGAGGAGCGCGTACAGGAGCATCGAGCCGTGCCCGGCCGAGAGGACGAACCGGTCGCGGTCCGGCCACTCCGGATTGGTCGGATTGTGCCGTAAGTGCCGCGTCCACAAGACGTACGCCATGGCCGCTGCGCCCATCGGTAGACCCGGGTGTCCGGAATTGGCTTGCTGCACGGCGTCCACGGACAGGAACCGGATGGTGTTGATTGCCAGCTCGTCGAGCGTCGCCCCGGACGTCATCGCTTGCGACCCTCGGGGACCTTTTGCAGCACGAGGTCATGACCGAACCACTTGCGCGGCTCGGCGCTCGGGGCCACTCCTTTCAGCCACGAGCTCAACGCCGCGCGCGCCTTCGTCAAACCGCGCGGCCACAACCAATCCATCAGGATCCGCACGCCGTCATCTCGGGGCGGCTTTTCGTAGCCACGCTTCAGTCTGATCATTGCCGTTATCTCCCTTCTCCGCTGTTTTTGATCACTCGCCGACGCATGATGTCGTTCACGCTGGGGAATGCCTCTTGTGCCGCTCGGGGCACGGGCTTCCACCCTCCCGTGCCTGGCTGGCCCTTGAAATAGTCGAACGGTAGTCCGCCTGGACCAGCCGGCCGACCCACCACGATGCGCCCCACCATCCCCGCGGCTTCGTGGGGCGCGCAGAAGTAATCGTAGACGCCTGACACTCTGAGGGTCACCTCGAAGTGGCTGCCCGGATTGACCAGGAATCCCGAGTCCCACGGCTCCGCCCCCTCGGGGATCCGCAACGAGTGGAGATCGTTTCGAGGATGGTACGCAGTGGTGGTGTGCACGTTGGCGTGCACGATGAAGCGCAACGTCTGGCCCGGCTCGATGCGGATACCGATGGGATCGAACCATACCTTGGTCCCCAGGGTGTCACTCATCATGCGAATCTCGATCGGCGCCGCCGCCCCGCTCGGCCGCGGGAGGGCGAGGCCGGCGAGCCAGAGCCCGCCGGCCTCGAGCAGCGCGCGCCGCGTCAGCATTGCCGCCGGACCCTACTTGAGGCTCGCCGCCTTCTCGGGCGAGACGTACCACACGACGACGTGATAGTGCGGCTCGGGGACGCCGGGATGGCCCGCGTTGTAGTAGAGATCGACGTGGTCTACCTTCTCCTTGGCCGCCCCGAGATTGTTGAACGCCTTGTGGGCGTCGAGGTCCTTCAGGGGGATCATGTAGAGGGAGCTCACGAGTTTTCCATCGCGGTCGTAGGCGAGGAACGGCCCGGCCGGAATCGTAGCGGGGTCCACGTAGAGTGTGCCCATCCCGGGAAGGAAATCGGGGAGCGCCACGAGCGCGCTCACCTTCTGGAACTTCCCGCCCGGCGGCGCGGTCTGCTGCGCCCATGCGGCCGTCGGTGACGCGGCAACGGTGAGGCTCAATGCCAGGATCGTCGCCAGAAAACCATGATGTGGCATGTCCATTCCTCCTGCTGCGGGTGAGATGCGGCGTTGCTCGCGGCCCAACGTCCATGACGGAGGCTCGTCATCAGTTATGTGTCGGATTCGAGGGGAATCTTACGTGCCGAGCACTCTGGCACCGGCGAGGTGCTGTCAGGAGGAAGGGTCGGCTTTTCAGCCTCGAAGCGCACGAAGTCGCGGAGTGTCTCGTATTCGTCGCGACAGACGCGGCACTGCCCGAGGTGCCGGCCGAGGCGGGTCAGGCCCGGCTCCCACGTAGCTCCGGCCAGCTCGAGCTCCACGCCGGCCGAGAGCAGATCGAAGCACTCCGAGCAGGAGATCTCCTCGGGCTCCGCGTCGAAGACGTGTCGCAGCAAGCGTTCGATCGAGCGTGAGTCCATCGCGTTTCCTGCCGTCACATAGTGACCCGGCGCCCGCACATCTTACCCAAGCCGCCGAATTCCCTGCCTCGGCCTGCTGAGCTTTCACCCCTCTGGCCTCGTTCGTCCGACGGCCTTGGCCTCCCGCACCAGCTGCGCGGCATACCCCCACTCGTTGTCGTACCAGCTCATCACCTTCACCAGATCGCCGTCGACGACCTGCGTCAGGGAGCAGTCGATGATCGACGCTCGCGGGTCCTGGATGATGTCCGCCGACACGAGTGCCTCGTCGGACACGCCGACGATGCCGCGGTAACGGCTGCTCGACGCCTCCTCGCGGAACAGGCGGTTCACCTCATCGACGCTGGTCGGCCGCGCGACCAGGCATACGATATCCGCGATCGAACCGACGGGCACCGGGGCCCGGATCGCCACCCCGTCGAACTTGCCCTGGTACTCGGGGAGCACCCGGATCGTGGCCTTCGCGGCCCCGGTCGTCGACGGGACCAGGTTGGTGGCCGCGGCACGTCCACGGCGGCGGTCCCGGTCGGGCCGGTCGACGAGCGCCTGGCTCGCCGTATACGCGTGGGTCGTGGTCATGGTCGCCTTCAGGATCCCGAGCCGGCGGCCGAGGATCTCGATCACGGGGGTGATGCAGTTGGTCGTGCAGCTCGTGCACGAGACGATGCGGGCGCCGCGCTCGGCCCGATTGACGCCGTGGACGATGGCAGGAACGTCACCGCCCTCGACCGGCGCGGAGAGGATGACGAACTTCGCGCCGGCGTCGACATGACGCTCGAGATCCGCTTGCCTGGTGAAGACGCCCGTGCACTCCAGGACGACCGCCACCCCGAGGTCACGCCAGGGCAACTTGTCCAGGCTCTCCTCGCTCAGCGCGACGCAGGATCGGCCGTCGACGACGAGGCGGCCACTCTCTGCGCGAACGTCACGCCCGTAGCGGCCATACACGGAGTCGTGCCCGAGCAGATAGGCGAGCTCCTCCACCGGGGCGAGGTCGTTGACCGCCACCACCTCCAGCTCCCCGTCCTCCATGATCTGCTTGAACGCGGCCCGCCCGACCCGACCGAGCCCATTGATCGCTATCCTGGTCATGACCCATCCCCCCGTTCTCCGACGCTCCCCTCGGCCACGACAGGCGCCCGACGTACCGGAGCGAGCACATGTTGAAAGTGCCTCGCGGACGACCGAGGCCGAGGGGTACACTCTGGAGCGTTAGCGGACGTCCGGAAGGTGCGCGACTGGGCATCGGAGTGACGAGCCCGCAACGCCGGCAACCAGATCCGGCACGCCAGGTTCGCAGGACACGCGACGGAGATCACGCTCACTCCATGGCCTGGCAGAGTCTTCTCGAGTACATCCTGCTGGCCACCAGCTCGCTCTTCGTCATCGTGGACCCGATCGCGACGGTCCCCGCGTTCCTGGCCATGACCCCCAGCTACAGCCCGGAGCATCGGGTCAAGACCGCCCGGCTGGCGTGCGGGGTGGCGGCCGCCGTGCTGCTGCTCTTCGCACTCGCCGGGAAATTGATCTTTCGCTTCCTCGGCATCACCCTGCCCGCCTTTCAGCTTGCGGCCAGCATGATCTTGCTGCTCATCGCCCTGGACATGCTGCGCGCGCAGCGGTCCCGGGTCCAGGAGACGAGCGAAGAGACCATCGCCGGCGCAGCCAAGGAGGACATCGCGGTGACGCCTCTGGCCATCCCCATGCTGGCCGGGCCGGGCGCCATCTCCACGGTCATCGTGCTTCACGGCCAGGCTCGGGGGCTCGCCCAGCAGATCGCGCTGTGTGGCTGCATCCTCGCCGTTTCCCTGGTGAGCTATCTCGTTCTTCGCCTCTCGGCCAGGGGCATGCAGTGGCTGAGTCCCATCGCTCTGCGGATCACGACTCGCGTCATGGGCCTGCTCCTCGCCGCGATCGCGTTCCAGTTCATGCTCAATGCGATCGCGGCCCTCAGGGGGACGGTGTTCCGGTGATCGCTCACCGTTTGACCTTCGCGCCGAAGCCGGCGGTGTTGAGGGCCTTTACGAGCGCAGCGGCCTGGAAGTCGCCCGTGACCTCAAAGGCCGTCGCCCCCGGGGTGGCCGTGTCGTCGGCCACGCCGTCCACGGTCGCGATCGCCCCCTTGATCGCCTCGCAACACAGATCGCAGCAGTTATGGATGCCCGAGACCTTCAGGTATTTCACCCGGCCCCGGGGAATGCGGCTCACCGCCTTCATCGCCAGGTGCGCGTCGTCGGTGCGGCCGTGGAAGCCGGCGGCCGCGACGGCGTCGAGCGCCTTCTGAGCCGCCGCGCCGTCGCGGGCCGTGAGCGCCACGGTCTGCTTCTCGATATCACAACGGGATGTCGCCCCCGCCACGCTCTTCACGGCGGCGTCAACGGCATCGACGCACCCCTGGCAGCAGAGGTGGACGCCCGTCACTTCCAGGTGCACCGCCTCGTTTCGACGCCGGTACGCGATGGCGTACACGGCCGACCGGGCGAGAGGCAGTGGATCCTCCGAGAGCCCGATGCCGTCCACCAGCCGGGCCGGGTCGAAGAGCAGCCGGCGCTCGACCGCCGCGCTATCCGCGAGCGGGGCGGTGACCACGATGGTGCCCAGCTCGACCTGCCGTCGTCCTTCGGGCCAGGGCAGAGAGCCATCATCGATCGGGTCGCCGTCGTCAGCGAGCTGGACGAGCAGGCGGAACCGAGCGGGACCTCGGAACAGCCTCTCTCGAAGCTCCTCGAAGAGAAAGTTCCCCGGCCGGCGGGCCGCCTCGGCGGCATCCAGGTGCTCTTCGCCTGCCTCCGGCCGGATCCGGTATCGGCCGGCGCGGCTCACGCCTTCGCGGTTGGTGAAGCGGAAGGCGTTGACGCCGTAGTACGACTCCGTGGCGAAACTGGCCGGGACCGGCTTCGGCGCCTCCGCGAACCGCTTCGCCTGCGGATGGCTGGCCAGAAAGTCGGCGAGCGGTGGGCCGCTCGTGGCCAGCGCGCGCACGAACACCAGGAACTCTTCGGCGGTCCGGACGGGAAACCCGTCGTACGATTGGGCCACGACGTCGGTGTCGATCCCACCCGGCAGATGGAACTTGATCGCCATGCCTCTCGGGCTGGCCAGCGGGTCGCCGTCGGGCACGGTGGGGACGCCCGCGAAGTCGGAGAACCGGACCGTTGTCGGCACCGAGACGTCTTGGAGATGGGGCGCGCGGCTGACCGAAGCCGCGGTCGGCGCCGGGCTGAAGGTGCCTTCACAGACGATGCCTTTTGCGTGAACCGCCCGGTAGCCGGGGTGAACCCCGAACAGGGCCTGCAACGCGTCCACGAGCTGTTCGCTAATTGCTGAGCTTGCCATCACCTCGCTCCTTTCCGGCCCACACAACCGGCCGCCGAACGATGCCGCTCCGACCTTCCGCCGCCTCGTTCACACCCTTGGCGCGGCCAACAGTGTGGTGAGCGCGATCCGATCCACGACCTCCTTCTCGATCAGCAGCTTGGCCAGCGCCTCGAGTATGTTGCGCTTCTCCTCCAGCGTCCCACGGACCCGTTGATGGGCGGCCTCCAGCAACTTCCGCACTTCCGCGTCGATGATCCGAGCGGTGTCTTCACTGTATTCACGCTCGCTGACGCTCGGGCCGCTGAGGAACAGAGCCTGCCGCGGCCGCTCGAATGTTCCCAATCCCAGCTCGTCGCTCATGCCGTACTGGGTCACCATGTGCCGCGCCAGGTCGCTGGCCCGCTGCAGATCGTCGTGGGCGCCCGTCGAGACATCCCCGAAGATGATCTCCTCCGCCACGCGCCCGCCGAGGAGCACGTCCAGGCGGTCCAGCAGCTCTGCGCGGGTCATCAGATAGCGGTCCTCCGTGGGCTGCTGCTGCGTATACCCGAGCGCCGACACTCCACGTGGGATGATCGAGATCTTGGACACCCGGTCGGCATGTTCCCGAGACTCGGCGACCAGGGCATGGCCGGCCTCATGGTGGGCCACCACCTCCTTCTCCTTCGGGCTGATGATCCGCGACTTCCGCTCGAGGCCCCCCACGATCCGGTCGATGGCCTGGTCGAAGTCGGGGAGGGCCACGGCCTCCTTCCCCTCCCGGGCCGCGTGGAGCGCCGCCTCGTTGACCAGATTCGCCAGATCGGCCCCGACGAAGCCGGGCGTCCGAGCCGCGATGACGGAGAGATCGAGGCCCGGAGCCAGCGTGACCTTTCGTGCGTGGACCTGCAGGATCTTCTCCCGGCCCCTGAGATCCGGCCGGTCGATCACGATCTGGCGGTCGAAGCGCCCCGGTCGCAGGAGCGCCGGGTCGAGGATCTCCGGCCGATTCGTCGCGGCCAGGATGATCACGCCGGCCTGGGTGTCGAACCCGTCCAGCTCCGCGAGGAGCTGGTTCAGCGTTTGCTCGTGCTCGTCATGCCCTCCGAACCCGGGACTGATTCCACGCGCCTTCCCCACGGCGTCGAACTCATCGATGAACACGATGCTGGGCGCCCTGGCCTGGGCCTGGATGAAGAGGTCGCGCACGCGCGCCGCGCCGACCCCGACGAACATCTCCACGAAGTCGGATCCGGCCATGCTGAAGAACGGGACCCCGGCCTCTCCCGCCACCGCCTTGGCCAGAAGGGTCTTCCCGGTTCCCGGCGCCCCGACCAGGAGCACCCCCTTCGGGATCTTCCCACCCAGCCGCCGATAGCGCTGCGGGTTCTTCAGGAAATCCACGAGCTCCATCAGCTCGCCGCGAGCCTCGTCGATTCCCGCGATATCGTCGAACGAGACCCCGGTCTGATGCTCCACGTACACCTTCGCCCGGGTCTTGCCCAAAGACGTCAGCCCGCTCTGTGGATTCATCCGCTTCATGACCAGCATCCAGAGCCCGAAGAAGATGACCGCGGGCAGGACCCAGGACACCAGCGTCGCCACCCATGGATTCGTCACGTGCCCGGTGTACCGGATGTGCGCGGCCTCGAGCTCCGGCACCAGCCCCGGGTCCTCGACCCGCGTCGTCACGAAGCTCGGCGCCTCCTTGCCCGCTCGCTTGATCGCCTCGACCCTCTCCTTCGGCAGCACGCCTTCCAGCCCCGTGAGCGCCAGGGTCCCGGTGATCGTGTCCTTGTCCAGGACCAGGTCACTGACCTTCCTCGCCTTCACCAGGGCCTTGAACTCGCTGTATGACACTGTCTCCGGATGAGGCACCAGCAGCATCGCCTGGAGGCCGAAGAACAGCAGCACGGCCGCCACGGCGTACCAGGTGGAAAACGTCCGTTGCTTCGGTTCCATCGTTCTCTCCCCGGTCAGGGCCAGTGCCGCGTCAGGCCGCCCGTGCCGACGGGCGGAAGGATGAAGCGCTCGACCGCGTTGGCGAAGCCTTCCTCCTCGTGGGAGATCCTCACGTGCGTGGCTTCTCGCTGCACCTCGGGACTGATCCTCCCTTGACAATCATGACTGCACCGTATCGACCCGAAAATTCCGCCCTTCCCACCGTCCCACTCCCGTCCAGAAGAAGGTGAAGCGGATCGGAGCCCTCTGCGCCGGCGGCACCAGGATGTCGACGTAATGATGGCCGGTCCCGATGGGCGTGGAGTCCGCGTCCTGGGCGCGCTGCCATTCGTCGCCGGTCCACCGCAACCGGAACGACGAAGCCGCTTGGACCCGCAGGGTGCCTCCGGTCGATACCGAGCGCACCTGTCGGTTGAATGTCCAGATCTGCAACGGCGGCGCCGGGCGGCGGGTGCGGTAATGGTCGGCGACGGCGGAGATCAGGCCGACGACCTGGCCGTCCGCGGCGGAGCGCACCAGCTGGATGTACTCGGCATGCGCCCAGGCCAGCGGCATGGCGCCTCCGGTGGGGCGTCCGAACCTCATGTGGGCCTGGGGACGGTCCGGCAACACCCACACCTGCTCGGGCAGCAACCGGGTCTGCGTGGCAAATGCCTCCATGGCCCGGATGAAGGGGCGCACGTCGCGCCCGGCCGCCAGCTCGTAGTGCCCGCGCTCTCCCGTGAGCAGCGGCCAGGCGTGTCCGTATCCCCATCCCTGGTAGGGGCCGCCATCCTCCCGCTGCCCGTAGCCGTCGTGGTTGTACCGCCGCCAGCCGGGCCCGAAGGGCGTCTCCACCCGGAGGATCGCGTCCACCACGCGGAGAGAATCCTCGACCAGCGGATCGCCCGGCTTGCGGATGCCGTAGCGAACCAGCTCGAGGAACCCCGCATCCACGATGTCCTTGGCCGGAAATGCGGTGGGCGCCCCGGGTGGCTGGTTTCGCAGCTCCACGAGCCCCTGGTTGACGTCCTCATCAGGTTGGGGATCGCGGACGTCCGCGGGATGGATGCGGATGAAGTGGCGGCGAATGCCCGGGACCAGCGATCCGTCCGTGGTCACCGTCCACCGTTCGAGGTGAGCGTCGAGGAAGTCGGCGTACTCTTCGAGGTAGTGCGCGGTGGCCTGGTGGCCCCGCTCCCGCGCGAAGGCCGCGGCACAGATCAGCGCGGCAATCTGGGCGGCCAGCGTCGAGGGCGAGTACCCGCTGTTCTCCTCCCACCGCTCCTGCGGAGTGACCGGTCCATGGTGAATGAGATAGCCGGCCGCTTTCAGCACGACCGGATACGGATCGAAGTCCTGGAGCGCCTTCGCCTCGTGCAACCGCCGGGCGAGCAAGATCGGGAAGGCCGTCTCGTCGAGCTGGGTGCCGCGCCAGTACGGCTCGCCGTTGATCCAGAAGTTCTGGTAGAAGCCGCCGTCCTCGTTCTGGGCGGAGGCCAGATAGATCAGCGCGCGGAGCGGCACCTCTTTACTACCGGCGGCGAGCAACGCGGTGCCGCTGTGGCACATGTCCCGGGGCCAGACCAGATGGTAGCCGCCCAGGTCGTCGTCACTCGCGGACTCGCCCCACGGAATGCTCAACGACGCGATCACGGCCCCATCGTAGGTCTTGTCCTCGTGCGCCAGGAGCACACTGTGGCTCACGTGGTAGAGACGCCCGCCGTCACCCGTCGTCTCTTCTGGCCGCGGCAGCAGATGATGGCCGGCGCGCTGCCATTGCTCGACGAACCGGGTACGGTGCCCGGTGAAGGACGTGCCCAGGGCCTGCGTCATCGTGACCAGGGCGCGGTGCAGGCTGTCGCCGAAGGCCAGCGCCAGCACGAACTCTCGGCTCTGTCGAATATCGAGCTCGCCGGTCAGGGCGATGTTGCCATCGGGCGCACAGTCGAACTCCCAGTCCATGCGGAAGTCGCGAGCCAGGTCTTGCCAGCCGTCGGTCGTCCCCACGTAGCCGCAAGAGCACCGCCGGAACGGGAGCGAGGCGCCCAGCACGAGCCAGGTGCCGCCCTTGTGCGCCGCCAACACCTTCCCCCAGCCGGTCTCCACCACGTTCCCGTTGTTGCCCCGCCCGCCGCCTTCGAGGTGCGGCGCGAGGAGCGCGAAGAGTCGGAGCTTCGCGAGCACGTCGTCCTCCGCCTCCAGTCGGGTATGGACGAGCACACAGGGCCGATGGGGGTCGGCGATGACCTCCTTGATGATGCGATACCGCCGCTGGGGATCGACATTGGTGATGCGATAGCCCAGCGCGTCGGCGGCCAGGTGCTCGTGGGTGTTGTCCAGATGGCGCTCGTCGTGGAAAAAGGTCGCCCCGTCGCTGACGAGGTATTGCAGGTCGCGTATCTGCGGCCGATCGATGGTCGGGTAGTAGACCTCGTTCAGGATACCTTTGGAGACGGTGAACCAGACCCGGCTCACCGCCGAGTACGCGGTCCCCACCCCGTGCTTGTCGCTGCGTGTCCAGCGGGGCTCGATCCCAGGACCGCCGCTCGCCGGATGCTCGCGCCACACGACCGCCATCATGCCTCCGTGCCACGAACGCCTGCCCCGGGTACGGGCGCGGGCACGACCTCGGGGCCCGAGGACGTGCTCCTCTCCGCGCTCACGCTATGGCCGCGGCATGCCACGGAACCGCGATGCCGCGTCCGGCCATCGTCTTCAGGACGCGACCGGGGCTGCCGAGATCGCACCACGTGAGACCCGGCATCTTCACAACGGCCAGAGGCTGTGAGCACGCCTCCAGAATGGCCCGCGAGAAGTTGGCGGTCGGAGCGAGAGCGTACGCCTGGCGGATCGCCCATCTATCATGCTCGGTGCCCCAGAACGACGAGAGGCGGGCCAGCCGGTCGGCCATGCCCGGCACACACTCCCGTCCCGCGGCGAGCACCACGGAGGCGCGAGCGACAAAGACAAAGGTGTTCCACAGGCACCCCTTCGTGAACAGTCGTTCAGCGACTTCGTTCGAAGGTTTCTCCTGGAACCGCCGGATGCGGTACACGAGCTCGTCCCCCGCTGCCCCCACAGATCCGCCAGCCTCGATCCAGCCATACTCGGTCTCCGGCTCGGTCGCCTCCGCCCCGAGCAGGACCATCCACTCCGGTTGCCGTTCGACGAACCCCGCCACTTCGGTCACCCGGTCCATGAACTCGACTTCTTCCGAAATGAAGTGGTCCGAAGGACAGAACACGACGGTGGCACATGGGTCCCGGGCCTCGATCCACTGCGCCGCGAACAGAATTGCCGCCGCGGTCCCACGGTCCGTCGGTTGCTCGAGGAGATGCGGAGCCGATCGTTCGGCAAATTCGCGGGCCAGATATCGTCCATGACTCTCGAGGCCCACCACGACCGTCCGCTCGGGAGGAATGGTCAATCCAACCCGGTCCAGCGTCTGACCCAGGAGCGTTCGCGGCCCGAGTAACGGGACAAACTGCTTGGGCCGCTCGTCGCCGCACACGCGGCGAACAAGTGGCCGCAACCTGACCCCCTCGCCGCCTGCGAGCACCACCGCCCATGGAGATCCGTCTTCGCAGGGCCTGGCTTCACGCCCACCGCGACCGATCAACTCATCTTGACGCGCCATAGCATCGCTCCCTGTAAGAACCGCTTCCTTTCGTCGACCATCGATCCCTCGAGAGGCCATGGTCGACACGCTACCAGTCGATTGAATGAAGGCGTCATCAAGAAGGAAGCCGTTCGCGTTAAGAACACGAAGGAACCGGCATTAGGAACGCGTTGTGGATGCGATCCGCTCGGTCTGCTATGCTCCTGCATCGATGGGCGTGCAGCCGCGTGAGACGGTTCTGGGCGGTCCACGGATACCAGCGTGAACCAACCTCCACCCGTAGAGACCCGCGCGCGGGCTTTCACCAGCTCGATTGCGCATCCCCGCAACTGGCCCGCCTACGCTCAGGGCGCGGGCGTCGTCGGCTTGTGCACCATTCTCGCCTGGGACATGGCGCCATACTTCACGCTGAGCAACCTGTTGATGATCTACCTCATCGGGACCGTGGGCGTCGCCACCTACCTCGGGCGAGGTCCATCGATCATGACCGCGGTGCTGAGCGTGGCCGTCTTCGACTTCTTGTTCATCCCGCCTCGATTCCGCGTCGCGATCTCCGACGCCGAACATCTCTTCGCGCTCGCCGTCATCGTGGCGGTCGCGGCCATCATCAGCGGCCGCTCGGCTCGCCTTCGGCAGCATGCCGTCACGGTACGCCAGCACGAGCGGCAGGCCGCGGCGGCCGCCGCGGCCGCGCGGGCCGTGCAGGTCGCCCAGCTCCAGGGCCTGGCGACGGCGGCGCTGGAGGTGAGCGAGACGCTCGACGTCGACGAGACCCTCAAGATCCTGACCGAGAGGGCGCGTCAGATCATCCATTGCCATCTGGCCATCTCCGGCCTGACCGCGAATCAGGACTGGGGACACGCGCTTCACGCGGTCTCGTTGTCCGACAAGTATGCGGCGTGGCGAGACTTCGCCCAGAAGCCGGACGGATCCGGCGTGTACCGCCTCGTGTGCGAGGCCAACCGTCCCATGCGCCTGACGCAGGCCCAGCTCGAATCGCACCCGGCGTGGCGCGGCTTCAGCAAGGCGGCCGGCACACACCCGCCGCTCCGCGGCTGGCTCGCCGTGCCGCTGATCGGCGTCGACGGCCGCAACATCGGGCTGATCCAGCTCTCCGACAAGGACGCGGGCGAGTTCACCGAGGCGGACGAATCGATCCTCGTGCATCTGGCGCAGATGGGAGCGATCGCGATCGAGAAGATCCGTTTGTACGAAGATGCCGAATGGCGGCGGCGAGCGGCGGAGCAGCTGTATGCCATGAGCCACGATGTGGCGACCGCGCTCGACGTGCCCAGCCTGCTGCAGGTCGCCCTCCGTCATATCGACGAGGTCTTCGCCACCCGTGTCGTCGTGCTCCTTCCCGACGCCGGCGGGAATCTGGCGCCGCACTGCCGATACCCCGAGACCGCCCAGCCGGAGCCCGGCGAAGCGGCCGTGAGCCGATGGGCCTACGAGCATGGACAGGCCGCGGGGTCGGGGACACGCGTGTTCTCCGCCGAGCGGACGCTCCACTTGCCGCTGGTCGGATCGCGCGAGACCATCGGCGTGCTGAGCCTGGCCCCGCGGAATGCGGATGGCCTTCAGACCCCCGGACGGCTCCTGCTCCTCGAGACCTTCGCCAACCAGATCGCGCTGGCGCTGGAGCGCGCGACGCTCGTGGAGCAGGCCCACGAGGCTCACCTCCGCATGGAGACGGAACGGCTGCGCAGCTCACTGCTCAGCTCGATATCCCACGATCTCAGAACTCCACTGGCCACGATCACCCTGGCCGCGTCCAGTCTTCTCTGGCGAAATGAGAAGTTCGATCCGGAGACCCAACGGGAGCTGACGGAGTCGATCTACGACGAATCGGAGCGCTTGGCCCGGCTCGTGGACAACCTCCTGAACATGACCCGGCTGGAGTCGGGCATCCAGGCGCGTAAAGCGAGCCAGCCACTCGAGGAGGTGGTCGGCGCCGCACTCGCCCGGCTGGAGCGGCGCCTGCACGGTCGGCCCCTGACGACCGGTCTCCCGGATGACCTACCTCTCGTCCTCATCGATGAAGTGCTCATCGAGCAGGTCCTGATCAATCTGCTGGACAACGCAATCAAGTACACCGGCCCGGAGAGCCCACTGGAGCTCTCGGCAATGGTGAGCGATGGCATGGTCACGGTGCAACTTGCCGATCGGGGGCCGGGACTCGATCCAGGGACCGAAGAGCGGATCTTCGAGAAGTTTCATCGTGGCTCAACCGGTCTCACGCAAGGCGTCGGGCTGGGACTCCCGATCTGCCGAGGCATCATCGAGACCCATGGCGGCCGCATCTGGGCGGAGAACAGACCGGATGGGGGCGCGGTGTTCCGCTTCACCCTGCCCATGGATTCGGCGCCGGTAGATCTCGCGGCCCCCCATGGGTGAGGCGATCCGACCCGCTGGGCAGGCGTCCTCATCCGGCCCGAGCGGGAAGCCCGCCAAGGGGCCGACGGTGGTCGTGATCGAGGACGAGCCACAGATGCGGCGTTTCCTGCGGGCCGCGCTCGTGAGCCTGGGGTATCGCTTCCATGAGGCCGCGACCGGTCAGGACGGCTTGGCCGAGGCGGCCACCCGTCAGCCCGACGTCATCATCCTCGACTTGGGACTCCCGGACATCGACGGGTTCGAGATCATTCGCCGCGTGCGGGAATGGAGTACGGTGCCCATCATCGTGCTCTCGGCCCGGGATCAGGAGGGCGATATGATCAAGGCGCTCGACCTGGGTGCGAACGATTACGTGAGCAAGCCCTTCGGCGTCGGGCTGCTACTGGCCCGCCTGCGCGCGGTGCTCCGTCACGCGGCCCTTGCCCGCCAGCAGCGGGTGGAGTCGGTCTTCGCCGTCGGCGCGCTCCGGGTGGACCTGATGCATCGCCGAGTCTCGGTGGAAGGCGTGGAGGTCCACCTGACGCCGACCGAGTACCGGCTCCTGACGACCCTGGTGCGGCATGCCGGCCTTGTCGTCGTCCACCAACAGCTGCTCAGGGAGGTCTGGGGGCCGAACCGCGAAGATCAGGCCAACTATCTGCGGGTCTTCATGCTCCAGCTCCGGCGCAAGATCGAGGCCGACCCGGCACGCCCCCGCTACCTCAGGACCGAACCGGGCGTCGGATACCGGCTCATGGTGGAGTGATCCGCCGCTCCAGACGGCCAGCTCATCGGCACGCTCGCGCTTCAGAACCCTCTCCCGTTCGCTCGCTCACTCTCGATGGCCACTTCGATTTACCCTGACCGTGGACGGGTGTATGACTACTATTGCCTTCCGCGCGAGGAGGCCGCAGCCGGTCCCCGGCCTGGTCGGGGCGATCTTCAAGCGCGGACTCGTCAGGTGCGTGGGAGATCGCGGTGCCGCGTTGACACAACGGGGAGACACTCTCATGAAGAGGACGTTCAGGGTGGGCGATCACGTAGTCTGGAACTCCGAAGCTGGACGGGTCAGTGGGACGATCATCAAGGTGCACACCAGGGATGTCGACTACAAGGGATACACCCACCACGCGAGCAAAGACGAGCCACAGTATGAAATCCAGAGCGACAAGACCGACCACATCGCCATGCACAAGGGCGCCGCGCTGAGGCGGATGGACGACTGAGCGGTCGGGCCCCGCGCAGCTGCTCGCCTGACCGGGTCTGAACGTTTCCGGCGGCCAGAACGACGCGGATGCGACCGCGCACCTGAACGCGATGAATACCATGGCCGAGGCGCACCCGTGGCCGCTCTCGTTCTCCTATGGCCGCGCGCTGCAGACGGCCGCCCAGCAAGCCTGGAAGGGGGACCCGGGCCGTATCGCGGCCGGCCAGAGAGCCTTCCACCACCGCGCCCGGCTCAACGGCCTCGCTCGCTCCGGCCGGTATCGGCCGGAGATGGAACAGCTCATCGCGTAGCCCGACCTCATGAAAACGCTGGCCATCCTGGTGGGCGGCGGCCCGGCACCGGGCATCAACGCGGTCATCGCAGCAGCCACCATCGAGGCTCGGAACCGAGGGCTCCGGGTGCTTGGTTGCGAGGACGGCTTCAAGTGGCTCATGCTGGGAGACCTCTCCCGCGTGCACGAGCTGGACATCGGCGCGCTGACCCAGATTCACTTCGAGGGCGGCTCAATCTTGCGCACGGCCCGCGCCAACCCGACTCGGTCGCCGGAGGCCCTCCAGCACGTCGTCGAATCGCTGCGCCGCCTCGACACCTCGTATCTCCTCACCATCGGCGGCGACGACACCGCCTTCGCCGCTTCCCAGGTCGCCCGCGCCGCCGGCGGCCGGATGGCGGTGGTCCACGTCCCCAAGACCATCGACAACGACCTGCCCCTTCCGCCGGAGATCCCGACCTTCGGCTTCACGACCGCGGTGGACCTGGGCATGCAGCTCGTCCGGAACCTGATGAAGGACGCAGCCACGACCGGCAAGTGGTTCTTCGTGACGGTGATGGGGCGCCACGCCGGGCACTTGGCTCTCGGCATCGGCGGGGCCGCCGGGGCCACGCTCACCGTGATCGCCGAGGAGTTCCCGGAGCGCCACGTGCCCCTCCAGCGGCTCGTGGACGTTCTGGAAGGGGCCATCGTCAAGCGGCTGGTCCACGGCCGGGACCACGGAGTCGCTCTCCTGGCCGAGGGTCTCCTCGAGAAGCTCGACCCGAAGGCGCTGGGGACAGTGGTCCGCGACGCCTACGGCAACGTGCGCTTGCAGGAGCTGGAGCTGGCGAGGCTCCTCAAGACGCGGGTGGTGGCGAGCCTGGCCGCGCGGGGCGTCGAGACCGGCATCGTGGCCAAGGATCTCGGTTACGAGCTCCGCTGTGCCCCGCCGGGTGGGTTCGATACCCAGTACTGTCGGAGCCTCGGCTACTGGGCGACGTGCTTCCTGCTCGACGGCGGCAGCGAAGCGGTGGCCACCATTCAGGGCGGCCGGCTCGTTCCGATTCCGTTCCGGGATCTGCTCGATCCAGCGACCGGCAAGATCCGCGTTCGCTACGCGGATATCCACTCGGAGGCGTACCGCACCCTCCACGCCTACATGATCCGCCTCAAGCGCGAGGACTTCGAGCAGTCCGAGCGGCGAGAGGCCCTCGCCCGGGCCGCCAGGATGACCGAGCCGGAGTTCGTCCGCCGCTTTGGATACGTCCCCGGCGACGCGTGAGGCGTCGCGTCACTTCATCCGGCGATCGCCCGCCGATCGGGTCGTGAGCGGCTGCACCGGGAACGCCGCCTCGATGTCGGAAGTCATTCGGGCAGGTCACACGGTCTCCACCTTGATCAGGTTCGTCATTCCGGGGCGGCCCACCGGGACGCCGGCGGTGACGACCACGGTGTCCCCATGTTGCACGCGCCCCGCCGCCAGCGCGGCGCCGAGGGCTCCGTTGATCAGCTCGTCCGTCGTCGCCTGGCCCCGGTTCAGCAGCGGCGCGACGCCCCAGACGAGCGCCAGCCGGCGGTAGATCTCGGCATGCGGCGTGGGCGCGAGGATCGGCGCCCGCGGCCGGTACTGGGCGACCCGGCGGGCGGTACCACCCGACTGGGTGCACGTGACGATCGCCGCGGCATCGATCTCGTCGGCCATGACGCAGGCCGCCCGCGCGACCGCGTCGGGTAGCGGCCCGCCGGTCTCGAACCGACCGAGCCAGGCGTCGAAGGGAAAGCTCAGCTCGGCGTCGGCGGCGATCGCCGCCATCATCGCCACCGCCTCGACCGGGAATCGGCCGATCGCGGTCTCTTCCGAGAGCATCACCGCGTCCGTGCCATCGAGCACGGCATTCGCCACATCCGTCGCCTCGGCCCGCGTCGGCCTCGGGTGCTCTTGCATCGAGCACAGCATGTGAGTGGCGGTGATGACCGGCTTGCCCGCGCGATTCGCCTTCCCGATCAGCATCTTCTGCAGGCGGGGCACCGTCGCCAGCGGGATGGCCACGCCGAGATCGCCCCGGGCCACCATGACGCCGTCCGCGCCGTCGACGATCTCGTCGATATGGGTCAGGGCCTCCGCGGTCTCGATCTTGGCGATCAGGGGGACGCTGCTGCCGTGATCCTGGATCATTCCCCGCGCCTCGAGGATCTCCGCGGCGGTCCGGACGGTCGACAGGGCCACGTAGTCGACGCCGTAGCGGAGGCCGAAGGCCAGGTCCTCGCGGTCCTTGTCGGTGAAGGCCGGCGCGGTGACCGAGCGAGCCGGGAGGTGGACGCCCTTGCGGGACGCGAGCGGGCCGCCCGTGATCACGCGGCACTGGACGTCCTCCCCCGCGATGGCGATGACCTCCAGCTCCAGGTCGCCGTCGCTCAGGAGCACGGAGTCGCCGGGCTGCAGATCCTCGGTGAGGCGCGCATAGGCGACGGAGACCTCCTGCGCGGAGCCGAGCACCTGCCGCGTGGTCAAGGTGAACGGCGCGCCGGTTTCCAGTGTGACCGCCCCCGATGCCACCTCGCCGATCCGGATCTTCAGCCCGGCGAGATCCTGCAGGATGGCGATCGGTCGAGCCATGCGCTCGGCGATGCGCCGAACCGCCGTGATGACCTCGAGGTGCTCGGCCGCCGTGCCATGAGAGAAGTTCAACCGAGCGACGTCCATGCCGGCCCGGATCAGCCGCTCCAGGGTCTCGGGAGACCGCGACGCGGGTCCGATCGTGCACACGATCTTCGTTCTCGGCATGGCGTGATCGGCCGACGCGATGGAGGGGCTCGCCGGGGTCAGGGCGCGCGCCGGCCCGCCCCGCTGGCGCCGGGGCGAGCACCATCCGGCAAGCCGCGGAGGGCCAGGACGTGCGTGATGTCCTTGAGCGAGAGGTATCCCACGAGCCGTGAGCCCTCGAGCACGGCCAGCCGCCCGACCTGGTTCCGCGACGCCTTGCCCAGCGCGTCGAAGACGGAATCGTTCGGTCCGACGATCAGGTCGTCGCTCACCGGGCGCATGATCTCGCTCACCCGCCGCTCCGTACGCTGCTCCGCGGGCACCCCGTGGACCTGTTGCACGCTCGCGATCCCACGCACCACGCCGCCGTCCACGACCGGAAAGCTCGTGACGTGGTGGGACCAGAAGGCCTCCGCGAGCTGCGCGACGGTCGCCTGCACCGGCACCGTGACGACCTCGCGCGTCATGATGTCCCGCACCGGGAGGTGGGCCAGCGCCTCTCGCAGGGCCATCTGCGAATAGCTCGCGTCCGCGGCGCCCCGGAGGAACATGCCGATGAGGATGAACCAGAAGCCGCCGATGAACGACCCGCTGAAGATCTCGAGGAACCCCAGCGCCATGAGGCCGAACGCGAAGGCCACCCCGACCCGGCTGGCCATGTAGGTGGCACGACCCAATGTGCCCTTCCACTTCCAGAGGGCGGCGCGCAGGATCCGCCCCCCGTCGAGCGGAAAGCCGGGGACGAGATTGAAGATCCCGACCGCCAGGTTCACCAGCACGAGGTAGGAGACCACCGCCTGCGCCGACCCCGGCGGCACGAGACCGCTGGCGTTGATCGCCCACAGCACCGCCGCGATCGCGAAGCTCGTGATCGGCCCCACCACCGCGATCAGGAATTCGGCCCGCGGAGTCGGCGGCTCGTCCTCGAGGTGCGAGACGCCGCCGAACACGTGCAGGGTGATCCCGCGGACGGACAGGCCGTGCGCGATCGCCACGAAGGAGTGCGACAGCTCGTGGAGCAAGACCGAGACGAAGAGGAGGAGCGCGGCCAGCAGCCCGTTGGCCCAGTAGGTGGTCGCGGGCAGGTTGGGCAGCGCGTGCGGGAAGTACCCGACCGCGAGCGTCCAGGTGATGAGCCCGTAGATCACGAGCCAGCTCACGTGGATGTTGATCGGAATGCCGCGGATCGTCAGCACCCGCACCGTCCCACCCACCTTGCGCACCCTCCTCCGCCGGAGTGAACCCTCCGCCCGCGTGGTCCCGCGACACCACCGAGCGACCCGAGAATCGGTCCGGAGACGGCTCGTGTCAAGCGGTCGGCGTGAGACGTCAGCGAATCGTCCGGGCGCGGCCCGCCGCCCGTTTCAGCCGGTAGCTCCGATAGAGCAGCGCGACGCCGACCCACATGGCGCCCGCCGCGATCGGATAGGCGAGCACCGTCGGAAAGAGCGCCACCACCACGCCCACCGCCAGCAGGACCAGGGCCGCCACGATCATGATCCGCGCCTCGACCGGCTCGAGCACACGGCGGTTGGTGATCGCGGCGCCGACCGTGTTTCCGATGCGGAGCAGACCGGCCGCCGCTCGCCCGCCGCTTCCGCCGGCCGCGGTGGAGGCGCGGTCTCGAGGCCAACGCTGGGGCTGAAGCCGATTCCTCTCGTCCAGCACCACCTCGGTGGCGTTCTGCAGGTCGTCCTCGTACATCGCTTCCATCCGCTTGGCGAACGCCCGATCCTCCGCGACCACATCCAGCTCGTAGTTGCCGAGCCAGCTCGCGATGTTCAGATTGGTCGACCCGACCCGCGCCCAGCGTCCATCCGCCACCGCCGTCTTGGCGTGCAGCATCGGACCGTTCCACTCGAAGATCCGTACCCCGGCCTCGAGCAGCGTCCGGTAACCCGATCTCGAGAGCGGCCGGAGCAGAGGAATATCCGTCCCGTTCGGCACCAGCAGCCGGACGTCGACGTCGTCGCGGGCCGCGGAGCGGAGCGCCTGCACGTACGCGGTCGTGCCGGCGTAGTAGGCATCCGTCAGCCACAAGCGCTCGCGCGCGACGGCCGCCACCAGCAGATCCAGGCGCAGCAGCCCGGCCATGCTGGGAACCGTCGCGACGATCCGCAGCGCCGCGTCTCCCGCCGCCGCCGGATCGCGCTCGGTGTCGGGCAACGCCTCGCCCATCAGGCCCCACATCTGGGCAAACGCGCGCTCGATGTGAGCGACCGCGGGCCCGCGGATCTCCACGCCGGTATCGCGCCACGGAGCGATGCCGGCGGCCGGATCGCCCACCCAGGCCTGGCCGACGCACAAGCCGGTCACGAAGCCGACCGTCCCGTCGACGGTCAGCATCTTGCGATGATCGCGGCTCAGCCATCCGAACGGGCTCGCCACGTGGGGCGGGTTGTAGCAGCGCACCTCGACGCCCCCCGCGCGCAGCGCGCGCCAGAACCGGCGCGACGTCTTCCCGAACCCGCCCATCCAGTCGTAGATCACGCGCACCGGCACGCCCGCGCGGGCCCGCGCGATCAGGGCGCGCGCGAATCGCTCGCCGATCTCGTCGTCGTGGATGATGTAGCTCTCGAAGTGGACGGACCGTGTCGCGCCCGCGATGGCGTCGAGCCACGCCGGATAGTTCTCGGCCGCATCCTTCAGCAGGCGGATGCGGTTCCCGCCGACCAGCGGGGCCCCCGCCGCCCGCGAGAACGCCTGATCAGCGAGCGTGCGCATGGACGTCGACGCGGCTCTCGACCGCGGTCAGCGGGCGCGACCCGTCAGGCCGGACGAGCGCCCCGACGTGCGGTAGCGACCGCTCCCGCCGGCCGGGGCGTCGCCGACCAGGCGAGACGCCAGCGCGAGGCACACCGCAAGATAGATGATGCCCATCGGCACCCACATGAGGAGCCCGGCGAGCTGCTGGTCTTCGAGCGCGCTCAGGCCCCAGACCTCGGTCCGGCCGCGATACCAGGCATAGAGCGGCTGCGGCGCGAGCGTGATGAGCGCGCCGAGCAGGCCGCCGTGCATCAGCGTGGCGAACGTGGTGCCGAGCGCCGCGCCGACCCGACGGCTCGACCAGGCCGCGACGATCGCCCGCCAGAAGAGCAGCGCAGTGCCGAGGAAACAGCCGTGCTCGAGGGCATGCACGCCGTCATGCGCGACGGCCGCGTCGAACGCCAGCGGCGCGTGCCACCCCCACAGCGCCACCCCGTGCAGGATGGCCGCCGGCAGCGGCCGGGACAGCGCGTCGGCCAGTCGGGCCAACGACCGCCACGAGCGCGACGAGAGCCCTCCCCTCCACCGCGCGGGCAACATCCACGCGAACGCCACGCCGGGCTTGCCGAGGAGCAGGAGCGGCGGGGCCACCACGACGAGCAGACCGTGCTGGGCCATGTGGGCGGAGAGCAGCGTCTGACCGAGCGCGTCGATCGGCGAGACGAGCGCGACGAACAGGGCGGCGACGCCGAGAGCGAACGAGGCGGTATCCCGATACGTCACACCCTGCCCTCCGCCGGCCCGCCCCCAGAGGCGTCGCACGCCGACGCCGTACCCCCACAACAGGAGCAGCAGGGGCGCCACCACGAGCGGATCGACGCTCCACGAGCGCCAGAACGTTTCCGCCGTGACGAGGTCGGGCCCGTGCGCGGCGGCCGGGCCGATCGGCCACATCGTCAGGACCCCGGCGGCGACTAGACGCACACCGGCACCAGGAAGATCGGAAAGAGCTGCCACGCGACCGCGACGGCCGCGATCGCGTCGCCCCCGATCGTGACCGTCATCCGGAAATGCCGCTCGGGCATCGTCCGATACTGCCGGTATCGCCGGAGCGCATGCCACCCCAGGACCGCCGCGGCGATCAGCGTCAGCACGGTCAGCGCGGCGAGGAAGGCCGTCCGGCGGCCGGCGCCGGCCGCGCCGAGCCCGAGCACGCAGGCGAGCGCGGTGCCGATGTAGATCCCCAGGAGGTGAGCGGCCCACACGTAGAAGCCGAATCCGGTGTCGAGCAGGACGCCGAGGTCGTTCCGAGCCTCGAGCCTAGGAGACGACACGGGGAAATCCCGCCACGAGGGCCAGCACCATCACGGTGGCGGCGGCGGTGAGCCGCCACCACAGCAGGCAGATGTGGAGCGTCAGCGACCGCCACGAATCCAGCATGCCGAAGGCCAGGCGCGCCAGGCACCACAGCGCCATGCCGGCGCCGACGGCGACGTGCAGCGCCATGTAGCCGAGCAGGGTCCACACCGCGGCGCCGTAGGCGTGTCGCGTCGAATCGACGCCCAGGCTCGTGAGCCACATCCACCCCATGGCCAGGGCGCCGCAGGCGACCATCGCGGCCGCGCCGAGGCACAGGGCCGTGGCCCCACGGCGGTCGCGCCGGTTGAGCCGGCGGGCGGCCTCGAAGAGCAGCCAGGCGCCGGCCGCCGCCACCGCGACCACCGCGGGCGCGACGAAGCCCGGGAGTCGTGAGCCGTCGGGCGGCCAGGCAACCGGACGCGCGGTCCAGAGGAAGAGATAGGCGAAGACGAACGACGCGATCACGACGACGTCCGAGACGAGGAGGACCACCATGCCCCACGAGCCGGCGCTGGCGCCGTCGTTGCGGTAGAGCGGCAGGGCGAGGCCGCGGCCGGCGTCGGCCGGCCCGCGGGGCAGCGCGCGATCCATGGACCACAGCCAGTACAGATAGGCGGCGGCGGCGGCGAGCCCGGCAACCGCACCCAGCGCGGTCAGGCCGATGGTGGAGGCGGCGAGCCCGATCGCGGTCGCCGCGGCGGCGACGAAGCCGGTCCAGCCCGGGCCGGGCAGGCGCATGATCTGCTGCGGCTCGCTCGCGATGGCCGACGTGACGAGCGACTCGCGCTCGCCGACGGGCGCATCCGG
>DATFYA010000136.1 GCA_035315345.1 Candidatus Methylomirabilota bacterium | reverse complement strand
ACTGCTGCCTCCCGTAGGAGTCGGGGCCGTGTCTCAGTCCCCGTGTGGCTGGTCGTCCTCTCAGACCAGCTACCCGTCATAGCCTTGGTGGGCCGTTACCCCGCCAACTAGCTGATAGGCCGCGAGCCCCTCCAAGAGCGGTAGCTTGCGCCACCTTTCCTCCCCGATCTTTCAACCGAGGAACGTATCCGGTATTAGCCCCCCTTTCGAGGGGGTATCCCGAACTCCAGGGCAGGTCACCCACGTGTTACTCACCCGTGCGCCACTAGGACCGCCAATGTATTGCTACACCGAAGATCCTCGTTCGACTTGCATGTGTTAAGTACGCCGCCAGCGTTCGCTCTGAGCCAGGATCAAACTCGCCATGAATGAATCGACAAATCTGAAGCCTGGTCCCTAAAGCCCAACCAAGATGTTGCTTCGGTCGGGCGCAAGGTACTCAGTAGTTACGGATGGTGCTCACACTTCTCGGTGAGCCAGTAACATATGCGATTTTCAAAGAGCGGCGGGGCGTGAACCCCTCGGGTTGAATCGAGGCCAGCGGACTGATTCGGACCGGCTGACTTCTCTCAACGCCCCCTACCCGGCTGAGCCGGAAGGATGGGCAAGGTGTGATAATACGGACAGCCTTCGAGGCTGTCAAGTCATTCCTTGACGAGGGTGAACTTCTTGAAGCGCCGCTTGCCGACCTTCAGCAAATGAGTGTTTCCGGGGGAGACCGTGTAGTTCAGGTCGACGATCGGCTCGCCGTCCAGCTCGACGGCTCCCTGTTGGATGAGCCGGCGTCCCTCGGAGCTCGAGGGGACCAGGCCGGTCTGGGCCAGTACCCTCCAGATCGGCTGCCCGCCCACCGAGGTCCGGATCGTGATCTCGTCAATATTTTCAGGCACTTCCTTGTGCTGCACCACCCGGGCGAAGTGGGCCTCCCCCTCCGCCGCGCCCGCGTCGCCGTGGTACATGGCGGTCACCGTGCGTGCGAGACGCTTCTTGGCCTCCATCGGATGCAGCCGGCGCAGCGCCTCGATCTCGTCCTCGGGCACGCGGGTCGCGAGGTCGAAATAGCGGAACATCAGCGCATCGGAGACCGACATCAGCTTGCCGTACATGTCGGCGGGTGACTCGTTGACGCCCACGTAGTTGCCGAGGCTCTTCGACATCTTCTGCACGCCGTCCAGGCCCTCGAGAATCGGCACGGTCAGGGCGACCTGCGGCTCCTGGCCGTGGGCGCGCTGCAGATCCCGCCCCACGAGCAGGTTGAAGGTCTGGTCGGTGCCGCCCAATTCCACGTCGGCGCCCAGCGCCACCGAGTCGTAACCCTGTGCGAGCGGATAGAGGAACTCGTGCAGGCTGATGGGCCGGCCGTCGGCGTAGCGTGCCGCGAAGTCTTCGCGCTGGAGGATGCGCGCCACCGTCAGGTGCGCCGTCTCGCGGATGATCTGCTCGAAGCTGAGCGGGCCCAGCCACTCCGAGTTGAAGCGCACCTGCGTGCGCGCCATGTCGAGCACCTTGCCGAGCTGGGCCTTGTACGTCTCCGCATTCTCGCGAATCTCGTCCCACGTCAGCGGCCGCCGCGTCTCCGAGCGTCCGGTGGGATCGCCGATCATCCCGGTGAAGTCGCCGATGATGATGATGATCTGGTGCCCGAGATCCTGGAAGTCGCGCAGCTTCTGGAGGACCACGGTGTGGCCCAGGTGCAGATCCGGCGCGGTGGGATCCAGACCCAGCTTGACCCGGAGCGGCGTCGCGGTCTTCAGCGAGCGCTCCAGCTTGGCGCGCAGCTCTGTTTCGACGATGATCTCGGCTGCGCCCCGCCGGATGCGGGCGAGCTGTTGATCGACGCTGGCAGGTATCTTCACGCCTGTATAATAACAATCCATGGCGGGAGGCCGACCCTCCAAACGCGCCGCGGTCCGGGGGCGGCGCTGGCTTCGCTGGACGCTGATGGGGCTGCTGGTCCTCGTCCTCGTGAGCGGCCTCGCCATCGCCGCTTCCGCCTTCTGGGTGCTCACTATCCTGCCCGGCTCTCTCCCGTCGGTCTCCCAGCTCGAGAGCTTCAATGCGAGCGACGGCACCAAGGTCTACGACGACAACGATGAGCTGATCACCGAGTTCCACGTCGAGCGCCGGATTTTCGTGCCGCTCGCCCAGATCCCGAAGTCGCTGCGTGAAGCCGTCCTCGCCACCGAGGATTCCCGCTTCTATTCCCACCACGGGGTGGACCCGATGGGCATCGCCCGCGCGGTGTACCAGAACTTCCGCCGGGGCCGCATCGTCGAGGGGGGCAGCACCATCACCCAGCAGCTGGCCAAGGTCCTGTTCCTCACCCCGGACAAGAGTCTCGAACGGAAGTTGAAGGAGGCGGTGCTCGCGCTCGAGCTGGAGCGGCGCTACTCGAAGGACCGCATCTTCGAGATGTATCTGAACCAGATATACTTCGGCCACGGTGCCTTCGGCGTCGAGGCGGCGGCCCGGACCTTCTACGGCAAGTCGGTCAGCGACCTGACTCTCTCCGAGTGCACGCTGCTCGCCGGCCTGCCGAAGGCGCCGTCGACCTACTCGCCGTTCGAGCATCCCGAGGCCGCGAAGCGACGCCGCGCCACCGTGCTCGCCCGCATGGTGGACGTGGGGATGTTGGCCCAGCCCGCCGCGAAGAAGGCGGCCGATTCCGCCCTCGGGCTCATCCCGCCCGAGCGCCGTCGCACCACCGGCCAGTACTACCTCGAGTACGTGCAGCAGCAGCTCGAGGCCCAGTACGGCGCCGATCTGGTCTTCAAGGGCGGCATGCACGTCTACACCACGCTGTCGCCGGTGATGCAGGTCAAGGCCGAGCGCTCGCTCCGCGAGGGGCTCAAGGCGCTGGAGTCGCGGCGGGTCGCGGCGACCAAGGACAAGACTCCGGCCGCTCCGGAGCGGGTCCCCGAGCGTCCCGAGGGCGCGCTGCTCGCCATCGATCCGCAGACCGGCTACATCAAGGCGATGGTCGGCGGCTACGACTTCTTCAAGAGCGAGTTCAACCGCGCGGTCCAGGCCCGGCGTCAGCCCGGTTCGGCGTTCAAGGCCTTCGTCTATCTCGCCGCGCTCGAAGCCGGGCAGACGCCGGCCAGCGTCGTCGACGATTCCCCGATCGAGTTTCCCGCCGGACGCAACGGCAAGCCGTGGAAGCCGGACAACTACGACCGCAAGTTCCGCGGCCCCATCACCTACCAGCAGGCCCTGGAGGAATCGGTGAACGTGGCCGCGGTGAAGGTGCTGGAGAAGAATGGCATCCGCCGCGCGGTGGACATCGCCCGCCGCATGGGCGTGGAAAGCCCGCTCGGCGAGAACCTGTCGATCGCGCTCGGGACCTCCGACCTCACCCTGCTCGAGATCACGTCGGCCTACGGCGCCCTCGCCAACCACGGGTCGTGGATGCGGCCGACCGCGATCCGCTACGTCCTGGACTCGCAGCGCAAGCTGCTCGAGGAGAACACTCCGCAGGGCAAGCAGGTCGTCTCCCCGGAGCTCGCCTACGTCATGACCTACATGCTCCGGGGCACGATCGAGCGAGGGACCGGAGCGGCCGCGCGTGCGTTGGCCCGGCCCGCCGCGGCCAAGACCGGCACCACCAACGACTACTCGAATGCGTGGTTCATCGGCTTCACGCCCCAGCTCGTGACGGGCGTGTGGGTGGGCTACGATCGGCCCCGGAGCCTCGGCAAGGACGAGACGGGCTCCCGGGTCGCGGTGCCCATCTGGACCGCCTTCATGCAGAACGCCCTGACCGGAACTCCGGTGGAGGATTTCCCGATTCCAGAGCGCGTGGTGCTGGTGCCGGTGGATCTCAGCGCCGGCGGCGGCTGTCAACGGCCAGTGACGATGGCATTCATCGCGGGGACCGAGCCCAAGGAGACGTGCGGGCCGGTCCGCTACGCTCCGGGCGTCTCCCCCCCGCGCATCGAGCCGCCGGTCCTCCCGGGACCTGCCACTCCGGGGGCTTCCGTCTCACCGGCCGTGCCCATTGCGCCGGCCCCTTCCACGGGGCCGGCCGCTCCCGCGGGGCCCGCCTTGCCGCCTCGGCCGAGCGCCGCCCAGCCGCCGCAGTCCTAGGCGCGTCCCACTTCGGCCGCGACCTCGGCCCAGCGCTGGCCACCGAGCAGATCGCCGACCACCCCGCCCAGCTGGGATGCGGTCACCCGGATCTGCTCCATCGAATCGCGATCGCGAATGGTGACCTTGCCGTCGGCGGCCTCTCCCTTGTCGGTGTCGCCGACCGTCTGCACGTCCACCGTGACGCAATAGGCAGTCCCCACCTCGTCCTGCCGACGATAGAGCCGGCCGATCGCCGCGGTGTCGTCGTAGACGGTGGTGAAGCGGCGCGAGAGCTCGTCGCGGATCGTGAGCGCGGTCCGCACGATGTCGCCGCGCTTCTTGAGCAGGGGCAGCACCGCGACCGAGATCGGGGCCAGCTCGGGATGGAAGCGTAGCACCACCCGCTTCTCGCCGCGCACCTCCTCCTCGCGATACGCGTCGGCGAGGAACGCGAGCAGCGCGCGATCCACCCCCGCGGAGGGCTCGATGACGTAGGGCACCACGTGCTCCTTGCGCTCCTCGTCGAAGTAGGTGAGCGCCTTGCCGCTCCACTTGGCGTGCTGCTTGAGATCGAAGTCGGTGCGATTGGCGATGCCCATCAGCTCGCTCCAGCCGATCGGGAAGCGGTACTGCAGATCGGCGGTGCGCTTGGAATAGTGCGCCAGCTCGGCGCGGTCGTGCTCGTGCAGCCGCAAGTTCTCGGCGGCCAGGCCGTACCGCTGGAACCAGGCCAGGCAATCCGCGATCCACCGATCGTGCCAGTGCTCGTCGGCGGGCCGTCCGTCCACCGTGTCGTGCGGGTTCACGAAGTACTCGATCTCCATCTGTTCGAACTCGCGCGTCCGGAAGATGAAGTTGCCGGGCGTGATCTCGTTGCGGAAGGCCTTGCCGATCTGGCCGATGCCGAACGGCAGCTTGCGCCGCATCGACTGCTGCACGTTCTCGAAGTTCACGAAGATGCCCTGGGCGGTTTCCGGCCGGAGGTAGGTGACGGCGGCGTCCTCCTCCACCGGCCCCATGAACGTCTTGAACATCAGGTTGAACTGCCGCGGCGCGGTCAGCTCGCCCTTGCCGCAGTCGGGACAGAGGCTGCGGCGGCTCCCGCAGTGCGTGCAGGCCTCGCCGGCCGGGATCGTGAACTTGTTGCCCTTGGTGGCGGGGCAGTAGTGCACCCACGGCGTCTCCTCGAGCTGATCGGCGCGGAAGCGGTGACGGCACTCGCGGCAGTCCACCATCGGATCGGTGAAGTGATCGACGTGTCCGCTCGCCTTCCACACCATGGAGTGCATCAGGATCGACGCGTCGAGGCCGACCATGTCCGCGCGCCGCTGCACGAAGTCCCGCCACCAGGCCTGCTTGATCTTGTTCTTCAGCTCCACGCCGAGCGGCCCGTAGTCCCAGCACGAGCCGGTCCCGCCGTAGATCTCGCTCGACTGGAAGACGAACCCGCGTCGCTTGCAGAGCGAGACGAGGGTGTCCATCGAAACCATGGCGGTCAGGATAGCACAGGGCCGCGAGGGCCCCGGGCGGCCGCGGGGCTACTCCGAGGGCGGGGGCTCGGCGACCACGGACAGGAAGCGACGCGTCTGGGTGAGGAAGCGTGACGAGAGCGGGTAGCGCCCCATCAAGCGGGCGACCACGCCGTCCAGCACCGCGGCCAGCTCCGTGTCCAGCGACCCGGCGAGGTTGAGCCGCAGCGACTCCTCCCACGACAGGGCGCGCAGACGCTTGAGGGCGCCGACCAGGCCGCCCGACAGCGGGATCGCGTCCGCGCCCGCACGGCAGGCCGAGCAGATCAGGCCGCCCGCGGTCATGTCCAGCGCGGCATCCGGGAATGGATGGAGACGGCCGCACGCCACGCAGCGGTCGATCCGCGGCCGGTGACCGAGCAGGTCGACCGCGCGCAGGCCGAAGCACACCGAAACCCGGGTGGGCCGGTGGCTCACCTCCATCGCGGCGAGCGTCCGCAGCAGCAGCGCGAACAGGGCGGGGTTCGAATCCCGCTCGGCCGAGAGCCGGGCCACCACCTCCACCGACCACGCGGCCTGGCCGAGCCGCTCGAGGTGCTCCCGCACGCCGACGAACGGCCGCACGATGTCGAAGTGGTCGACCTGCACCAGCTCGCTGCGACCGCTATCGAAGAAGACCATCTCGCCGAGCGTGAACAGCTCCAGCGCGCTGCCGAAGCGCGAGCGGGGCCGGCGGGCCGAGCGGGCGATCCCCCGGACCTTGCCGTGGTCGCGGGTATAGAAGTCGACGAGCCGATCGCTCTCGCCGAACGCGCGGCGTCCGATCACCACCGCTCGCGTCTTGTGAAGCGCCATGGTCCGCCGATCCGATCAGGAGGTGAGCAGGAACCCGAACTCACGCAAGGCCTTGTCGTCCTTCCGCCACTCCGCGCGCACCCGGACGGTCAGATCGAGATAGACCTTGATGCCGAAGAAGCGCTCCAGGTCGACCCGGGCCGCCGCCCCGATCCGCTTCAACATGGCCCCGCCCTTGCCGATCACGATACCGCGCTGCGAGTCACGCTCCACGAAGATGGTGGCGCGAATGTAGAGGCACTCGGGGCGCCGCCGCTCGGTGAGCTCCTCCACCCGGACCGCGCAGGAGTACGGCACCTCCTGGTGGGTCAGGCGGAAGATCTTCTCGCGGATCGCCTCGGCCACCCAGAAGGTCTCGGGTTGATCGGTCAGAGCGTCCGGAGGAAAGTAGGCGGGCCGCTCGGGCAGGGCGGCCACGATCAGCTCCAGCAGGCGCTCGCAGTGCTCGCCCCGCTCCGCCGAGAGGGGCACGATCTCCGCGAAGGAGTGGGCCACCCGATACGCGGCCATCAGCGGGAGCAGCCGGGACTTCGCCGACACCAGATCGGTCTTGTTGAGGCAGCAATAGACCGGCGCGCGAACCGCCTTGAGCTGATCGAGCGCGGCGCGATCCAGCCGGGTCGGATCCTCGGTCGCCTCCGCGACGAAGCAAACCAGGTCCACGTCTTCCACCGCCTTCTCCGCGGTCCGGGCCATGAGCTGGGAGAGGCGGCCGGCGCCCATGTGGAGTCCCGGGGTGTCCACGAACACGATCTGCGCCGACGGCAGGTGGCGGATTCCGGTGATACGGGTGCGGGTCGTCTGAGGACGCGGCGAGACGATGGCCATCTTCTCGCCCACCAGGCGGTTGAGCAGCGTGGACTTCCCCACGTTGGGGCGGCCGACCAGGGCGACGAACCCGGCGCGATGCGACGCCATCAGCGCTCGAGGAGGCCGGTCCAGAGACGCGGCGGAACCGCACCCGTCCGCCCGGCCAGGATCTCGCGCGCGCGCTCGTGCATCCGGCGGGCCCGACGCGGTCCGTGATCGTCGTAGCCGGCCAGGTGAAGGAGCCCGTGCACCACGAGCAGATCGAGCTCCGCCGCGAGAGGAACGCCAACCCGCCGGGCCTGCCGGGCCGCGGTCTCCGCCGAGACGATCACCTCACCCCAGAGACGCGCGGGTCCGGGACCCGCCAGGTCGAAGGCGAGCACATCGGTGGCGCACCGCTTGCCGAGATACCGCGCGTTGAGCGCTCGGATGCGCCGGTCGTCCACGACCGTGACGTGCACTTCCCGGTCCGCCCGTCCGAGCGCGGCGAGGGCCCGCCGGGCCACCGCGCGGAGCCGCGGCGACGAGATGCGGGAGCGCCGCTGGAGATTGGACACCGCGACGGGCACGGCCGGGGCCGAGCCTCAGCCCGCCCCGCGTGCCGGAGGCTTCTGGACCCGGTCGTAGGCGCGCACGATCGAGGAGACGAGATCGTGGCGCACCACGTCGCGGTCATCGAAATAGATGAAGCGGATACCCTCGATGCCCTGCAGCACCGTCTGGATCTCGATGAGACCGGAGGGGCGGCTCGACGGGAGATCCACCTGGGTGATGTCTCCCGTCACCACCATCTTGGAGTTGAACCCCAGCCGGGTCAGGAACATCTTCATCTGCTCGGAGGTGGTGTTCTGAGCCTCGTCGAGGATGATGAAGGCGTCATTGAGGGTGCGTCCGCGCATGTACGCGAGCGGCGCGATCTCGATGGCGCCCTTCTCGGACAGCGCGCCGACCTTTTCGGGCTCGAGCATGTCGTACAGCGCGTCGTAGAGCGGCCGCAAATAGGGATGCACCTTCTCCACGAGGTCGCCGGGCAGGAACCCCAGGCGCTCGCCCGCTTCCACCGCGGGACGGGTCAGGATGATCCGCGCGACCTCACGCTTGAGCAGCGCGGACACCGCCATCGCGACCGCCAGGTAGGACTTGCCGGTGCCCGCCGGACCGATCGCGATCACGAGGTCGTGGCCGCGCACCGCCTCCAGATAGCGCTTCTGGTTGGCGGTCTTCGGGGTGATGAAGCGTCGGCGCGACGGCACCGCGATCGCGTCGGCCAGCACCGACTTCACGTCCGCACCCGGCTCGTTGCCCGCGATGCGCAGCGCCGATCGGATGTCGGCGGCGCTCAGCGACGGTCGCTCGCGGAGCATCGCCACCAGCTCGCGCAACACGCGCTCCACCTCTGCCACCTGCCGCTCCTCGCCGCGCAGGGTGACGTCGTGGCCTCGGGCGGTGATGCGGACGTCGTACTGGGCTTCAAGCGCGCGCAGGTGCTCGTCGTGACGGCCGAGCAGGGCGAGGTGATTCAGGTCCGGAGGCAGGACGACACGCCGGGTGACGCCGGTGGCTTCGGTCAACGAGTGCTCATGCCTCCAGGCGCCAGCATATCACGCGGTTCCAGGCCCTTCCACGACGCGGATCCCGAGCTCGCGCAGCTGCTTGGCGTCGACCGGCGCGGGCGCGTCGGTCAGCGGGCACGTCCCCTTCTGCGTCTTCGGGAACGCGATGACTTCGCGGATGGACTCCTGGCCGACCAGGTTCGCGACCAGGCGGTCGAGCCCGAAGGCGATACCGCCCATCGGGGGGGCGCCGAACTCGAGCGCGTCCAGCAGGAAGCCGAACCGGGCGCGCGCGTCCTCCTTGGAGATGCCGATCAGGGCGAACAGGCGCTCCTGCACGCTCTGCTGGTGGATACGGATCGAGCCCCCCGCGGCCTCCTGGCCGTTCAGCACCAGGTCGTAGGCCTTGGCGCGGGCGCGCCCGGGATCCGACTCCAGGAGGAGCAGGTCCTCGTCGCGCGGCGCGGTGAACGGGTGATGCACGGCGTCCCAGCGCTTCTCCTCGTCGTTCCACTCGACGAGGGGAAAATCGACGATCCACGAGAACACGTCCCGATCGGCCGGGATGTGGTTGAACCGGCGCGCGAGATCGACCCGCAAGCGCCCCAGCACCGTCGCCGCGATCGCGGGCGCGTCGGCGACCAGCAGCAGGAGATCACCCGGAGCGGCGCCCAGCGCCTCCAGGAGGCGCGCCTGCACGCCCTGAATGAAGCGGGCCACCGGGGACTGCACGCCGTCGGCATTCACCTTGATCCACACGAGCCCCTTCGCGCCCGCCTGCTTGGCCTCGGCGGTGAGGTCATCCAGCTCCTTGCGGCTCATGCCGCCGGCTCCCGGCATGCGCAAACCCTTCACGACCCCGCCGCCGGCCAGGGTCTGCGCGAAGGCCTGGAACTCGCCGCCCGCGAACAGCGCGGAGCAGTCCGCCAGCTCGAGGCCGAATCGCAGATCGGGCTTGTCCGAGCCGAAGCGGGCCATGGCCTCGTCGTAGGGGAGGCGCGGGAAGGGTCGCGGGACCTCCACGCCCTTCACGCGGCGCCAGATCTCGGCGGTTAGCCCCTCCACGATCGGCAGGAAGTCGTCACGATCGAGGAACGAGGTCTCGATATCGATCTGGGTGAACTCGGGCTGACGATCCTTGCGCAGGTCCTCGTCACGGAAGCAGCGCACGATCTGGAAGTAGCGCTCGAAGCCGGCCACCATCAGCAGCTGCTTGAACAGCTGCGGCGACTGGGGCAGCGCGTAGAAGCTGCCGGCCTGCAGCCGGCTCGGCACCAGGAAGTCGCGGGCGCCCTCGGGCGTCGACCGGGTGAGCACCGGGGTCTCGACCTCGAGGAAGCCCTGGGCGTGCAGATAGTCGCGGGTGGCTCGACAGACTTGATCCCGCACCTGGAAGGCGTGGAGCACGTGCGGACGGCGCATGTCGAGATAGCGGTACTTGAGCCGCAGGGTCTCGTCGACCTCCGCGTCGTCGTCGAGCTGGAAGGGCAGCGGCCGCGACTCGTTGAGGATCCTCACCTCGGTGACCTGCACCTCGATCGCCCCGGTCGCGAGCTTCGGATTCTCGGTCCCGGCCGGGCGTGAGGCCACCGTTCCACGCACCGCGAGCACGAACTCGGCGCGCACCGCCTCGGCCTTCGCGTGCGCGTCGCCGGCCTTCGAGGGGTCGAACAGGCACTGGGTGAGCCCTTCACGATCGCGCAGGTCGATGAAGACGAGCCCGCCGTGGTCTCGACGTCGGAAGGCCCAGCCCATCAGCGTCACCGGCTGTCCGACGTGCTCGCCGCGTAGCGCCCCGCAGGTGTGGGTGCGCCGCCATCCGCCCAGCGTCTCGGTCACTGCGTCGTCTCCCCCGCCCCTCCCGTACGAGGCGCGCGCCACTCGATCATTCCATCGGGTCCCACCACGCCGATCCGCCGGAATCCCCTCGCCTCCAGATCTTGAAGCTGCTTGCCGAGCCGCTTGGCCCGCGTCTCCAGGAGCACGTGCCGGCCCTGCTCGCGCAGATCGCGCGCCAGGTTCAGCACCGGTCCCAGCGCCGGCATCGCCTCGTCGAACACCAGCGCGACCCGCTCGGGGTCGGCCACCGCGGAGGGCCCCCGCTCCATCAGGATCCCGACGACCCGCTCGAAGCCGATCGAGAAGCCGGTGGCGGGAACGTCCCGCCCCGTGAAACGCCCCACCATCCGGTCGTATCGCCCGCCTCCCGCGATGGACGACGTGGAGTCCCCGTGCTGGATCTCGAAGATCGGGCCGGTATAGTAGCCCATGCCTCTCACCAGGGTGGCATCGAAGGCGAGTCGGAAGCGGCCGGCCGCCTGCGCTTCGACCGTCTCGAGGATGCGCTGAAGGGCGCGCCAGACCACGTCGTCCGCCGCCGGTCCCAGCCATGTCCGGAGCGCCGCCGGCGTCACGCTCGAGCCCAGCAGGTCGAGCAGGCGCTCGATGGCGGAAGGCGGGTGCCCGGCCGCGCGGAGCTCCTCGGCGACCCCCTCCCGACCGATCTTGTCGAGCTTGTCCAGCCCGATGAACACCGACCCGGCCCGCGCCACGTCGAAGCCGCAGTGGGCCACCAACGCGCCGAGCAGGCGCCGATCGTTCAAGCGCACCGTGAGGTCCTTCAGCCCGAGCGCGGTCAGCGCCTCGGTGGTGGCGAGGATCAGCTCGATCTCGGCCACCTCGGCCCCCACGCCCAGGATGTCGATGTCGCACTGGGTGAACTGACGGTACCGGCCCTGTTGCGGCCGCTCCGCGCGCCAGACCGGGCCGATCTGGATGGCCTTCAGCGGCTGGGGCAGGCGTGCATGGTTCTGGGCGTAGTAGCGGACGAGGGGCACGGTCAGGTCGAAGCGCAGGCCCAGGTCGGCCAGATCGTCGGGGTGGCCCGCGGTGGACAGCTTCTCGCCGCGCTTGAGGATCTTGAAGATGAGCTTCTCGTTCTCGCCGCCGTCACTGCGCAGCAGCAAGCGGAGGCTCTCGACGGCCGGGGTCTCGATGCGCACGAAGCCGTGGCGGCGATAGACGGCTACGATCTGGGTCATGGCCCAGTCGCGCAGCGCCACTTCGTCGGGCAGCACGTCCCGCATTCCGCGGGGCGGCGCGGGGTCGAGCCGGGGCTCCCGGCCCCGGTTCTCTTCCGGGATCGTCAGAGGAGGCCTAGTCCTGCGGCACGGTCATGATGATCTGCGTCTCACCGCCCGCCTTGAGAAGGTGGTTGCTGTAGCGAACGACCGAGGCGATCAGGGTGGGCTGGACGGCATCCTCGGTCTTGTAGGCGCCGAGGCAGGTGATGCCGCCCTCGAAGCCGGAGTTGATCGTCTGCAGCCGGAAGCCGGCGGGCCCCTTGAAGACCACCGCGAGCAGCCCTTCCCGGATCTGGTTCTGCGGCACGATCAGCTCGTCGAGCCCATCACCGTCCAGATCGACCGCGAGCGGCGTGGGCTCGATCTTGAAGAACTTGCTGCGGTCGTTCCTCGAAGACTGGGTGGCGCCGATGAGCTCCACGGTCAGGTACCCCCCACCGACCGAGGTCGAGGAGCGCCACAGCTCCTCACCTTCGTTGGCGATCTGCAACCGGTTGAACTCGTCGATGATCGCCAGCGCGCGCGTATCCTTGCCCATGACGTTCGAGAACGCGGCGCCCATCGGGCGGAAGGAGCTGGCCACGCGCACCGACTTTTCGGTCGTGAGCTTGCCGTCCTTCAGGGACACCTGGTCGGCCTGACCGGGCGTGAAGAAGTTCTCCTGGTTGTAGCGCTGGGTCCACAGCGTCTGCTTCACGCCCTCGCCCTTGAGATCCACCGCAAAGAGGAAATCGGACACGTACTCGACGATCATCTCGGGCTTGCCGTCATGGGCCCCGAGGATGAACGAGTTGAGTCCGAGCCTCGGCACGTAGCGGTTGCCGATCACCTCGAGGTTGCCGTCCCCGTTGAGATCCGCGAGCTGCAGCGAGAATACTCGCCCCAGGCTCCGCACCGATTTGCTCCACTCCGGCTCCACTTTCTGGTTCACGATGCGGTACATGTAGATCTGGTCGCCGTCGCTGACCACCATGCGCGGGATCTTGTCCTTGGGAGCGACCGCGATGTCCATGGCCAGGACCGCGAACTTGAACTTGGCCACCTCTCGGAGCGGCAGCGAGTTGTCCCCGGTGGAATAGCTGCCCGCCTCCAGATCACCACCGAGCAGCCGGGACAGGAGCGAGCGCGGCTTGGCCTGGGGCGGATTGGCCGGGCCGCCCTGCGAGAATCTGGGAGCCGGCTGGGCGGCCCGCAAGGTGGACGGCGGCACGAAGAACGAGGTGGTCACCGCCGCGTCGGCGCGGGGCGCCGAGAAGAAGCGCACGTCCATGAACGGCCGTCCCTGCATCCTCGTGAAGTACACGGCCAGGATGTTGTTGGCCTTGAAGCGCTCCGCGGCCTCCGGGACTCCCTTGCCCGCGAGGAAGTCGGGCGCGGTCAGTCGCTGCTGGGCGAGGAACACGTTGATCGAGTCGCCCATGGTGATCTTGAAGCGGCCGGTGGCGCCGAGACGCTCCACCAGCTCCTGCGTGGCCGTCTCGACCAGCGTGTCCTTCACGCTGCCGAGGAGCGGCACGAGTACGATGGTGACCTTGGCCGAGGACACCCGGAACCGGTCGCCGGCCTGGACCGTGCTGCCGGAAGGAACGGTCGCCGTCGAGAAGCTGTCGCCGGCCTGGACCATTCGGGTGACTCCGAGTGAGTCCTCCGCCCGACCCAGCACCTCGCCGGTCTTCGGATGCCGGATCTCGCGTCCCTGGCGATAGAGCTCCACCTCGAGACCGGGGCGCGCCCCTTCCTTGGCGCCCGCACCCAAGGTCAGTGAGGTGTCACGCACCTCGAGGACCTCGCCCTCCACCTTCGGAAAGAGATCCATCAGCTGATCGACCAGCGCGGTCATGGGCGCGGAACTGGTGGGGCCGGTCGGGCCGCTCTGCCCGTTCGGAGCCTGCGGTGGGGTCTGGGACTGGGCGGCGGCGCTGCCGGCTACCAGGATCGCCAGCAGCACGGCGGGAACGACCTCTCGAAGACGTGCCATCAAGCCCTCAACGCTCCTCCGTCGTTGGCCGCGGAGGGTGCTGGACCACTATATACCGACACGGCGAACACCGGGGCCACTTCTCGCCACACCGGACAGCCCCAGGGCTGCCACGACCATGGGGTGACTATACGTGGGCTCCCCGATGCCAGCAAGGAACTGGGTAAAAGCAACGGGCCCGGGGGGATGCCCCGGGCCCGAAGGTCCTGCGTTCTCGCGCGCTAGAACGTGAAGCGGACGCGAGAGGTGAGGATGAACGGGTTGTTGGTGTTGCGGCCGCCCACCGCGGGGTCGGTCACGGCATCCAACGCCCGGCCATTGATCATGTAACCGGCCGCATTGTCCCACACGAGGCCGTCGGCGAACCGCCAGCTCACGAGGGCCATGAACTCGGTGCCGACGAAGTTGCTGTTGTCACGCGGACCACCAGTGAAGCTGGGCAGCAGACCGGCACCCGCCACCGCGGTGCTGTTCCGATCCACCGCCTCGGCCGTCCAGTGCCCGTTCACACCGCCCATGACGCTGAGCGCCGGCGTGAAGGCATAGGTGGCCTTGATGCCAACCTGGCCACGGCCGTACTTGTCCCATCCGATCTGGTTACCGGCATAGGCGATCCGGCCGGCCGCCTCGTTGTAGGCGTTGAGGTAGTCCAGGCCCAGCGACGTGAGCTGCGTGCCCCAGTCGGCCAGGTAGCTCGTATCCGTCGTCAGCGGCTGGTAGTAGCCGACGGATGTCAGGGTGGTGCTCCGAGCCTTGTTACCGGTGCTGTACACGCCCACCCCTTCGATGAGGAGCGGACCGAGCTGGTACCCGGCGCGCAGGTCGACGAGCCAGGCATCGATGCCTGCATAGTACTTGCGGCCATTGACGATACCAGCGTTGGCGAAGCCTGCCGCCGCACCGGTCGTATTCCCGATCACGGAGCGGTTACCGAACTGATACATGACGGTCGGATCGAAGGAGAACGGCCCCATCCGGAGCCGGGCATCGAGACCCACCGTGTAGCGCGTCTCATTGATGCCACCGCGCATGGTGCCGTCCGGGTTCGAGAAGAACCCGGCGCCGGTGCCGATACCACCGCGACCGGCGCGGGCGCTGCCGTTGGTGGTGCCCTGAGCCGAGAAGACCGAGAGCAACGGCTTGATGTCCAGACCCTTGAACGGCGTGATCTCGGGCGAGATGATCGCCGCCCAGTCGTCGCCACGGTTCTGCGTGTTGGCGATACCGGCGTACGCGAGCCCGGTCTTCGTGGTCGGTCCGGTGAGGTTCTCCTCTACCTGGACGTAGGTCGTGATGAGCTTGACGTTCGGAGTGAACTGCCAGCTGACGTTCACCCCCGGAAAATCACCGGTGGCGTACGCGGCCAGCTTGTAGCTCGCGATCGCGCCAAACGGCTGGGCGCCGAGCCGGGCCGTGGTCGGAATCGGAATCAGCGGCACCGGGAACTCGACGTACAACCACTTGATCTCGATGATGCCGCGGGAGTCCGTGTTGAGGTCGAAGCTGCCGTCCGTGCCGAAGCCGCTCTGCACCGCGGTGGTGGCGGCAGCGCCGGCGCTGACGATGGTCGAGTCGTTGGACCCGGCCTGGCCATAGACGTGGTCGAGCTCGATACCGAGCACGCCCTTGGCCTTGCCGACTTCACCGATGAAGTCGAACCGGCCGCGGGTCCGCAGGTACCACATCTGGTCCTTCCGGTTGAACACGCCACCGTTGTAGTTGGCCATGTTCTCGGAGTAGGACGTGACGTTGTCGATGAGGCCGTTGATGGTCACCTTCGGGGCGGGCGCCTGGGCGTATGCCATCGGCGCCGCCATGGCCAGGATGGCCAAGGCGATCATCAGGACGGCCAGAGTCGTCCTTTTCATTAGGCTCTCCTCAATCAGGTTGATGACGTTCGTTCTGACTGCTTGTGCTTACTGAATGCCTACGATGTGCGCAACGACGGTACGACTGGAGAAGCGTATGTCTTGCGCTGTCACCTCCCTGGGAGAAAAAGAATAGGAAAATGCTTGACCTTTTTACCGCGAACCCATTTCGCGGGTCAAGAAAAAAGCCGGAAATCTGACACTTGCAAGCGGCTAATCAAAACAACTACTTACTTGCTATCTCCCATCGCTTTCAGCACCTCGGCGGCCCGCTTTCCGAGCATGGATCCGGGCTCCAGATCCCGAGCCGCCTGGAAGTGCAGCCGGGCCTCGTCCTTGCGCCCGTCCTTTTCGAGGATCACCCCGAGCCAGAAGTGCGAGGGAACCAGCTTGGGCTCGAACTGAAGCGCGGAGCGGAAGGCCTCCTCGGCTTCCTTCCGCCGATCGAGTGCCCAGTACGCGTACCCGAGATTGTTGTACGTGTTCTCGGGGCTGGCGTAGATGGTCTGGGCGAGGGCCTTGCGATAGGCCAGGATGGCGTCCTCCCACTTGGCCTGCTCGGCATAGGCAGATCCCAGATTGTGGAAGGCGTCGGCGTAGGTCGGATCGAGCTCCACCGCCTTCTGGAACTCGGCCTGAGCTTCCGGATACCGGCCCACGTTCAGGAGCACCGCGCCGACCGCATTGTGATAGAGCGGGTTCTGGGGCTCGATCTCCGCGGCCATGCGGAGGGAGGACAATCCGAGGGAAACGCGGTTCTCGGCAATGGACTTCACGCCCGATTCGTAGGCCGAGCGCGCTTCGAGCCGGCGGATCTCTTCCTGGGCCGCGATATTGGCGCACGCGGGCAGACACGCCACAGCGAGCAGCAGTGCCAGCCCGACGCCGTGCCTTGACACTCTCATGATCGCCATGTATTCCTTTGTTTCATGCCCACCTACGAGTACGAATGCCCCAAATGCCCACGCGTCTTCGAGGTCAGGCAGCGGATCACAGAGCCTGCGCTCGAGACGTGCGATCGCTGTGGCGGTCCGATCCATCGGCTCCTGTCGGCCGCACCATTCATCCTGAAAGGCGAGGGCTGGTACGTCACGGACTACCCGTCGGACGCGCGGAAGAAGGCCACGAGCACCGAATCGAGCGGGAAGGAAGCGCCGGCGAAGGAAACCTCTTCTGCGAAGGATGGCGGAAGCGCCGAATCCAAGCCGGCGGCGTCATCGGAGAGCAAGTCTAGCACGGACGGCGCCGCGGCCCCCGCATCCTCGACGACCAAGCCCTCCTGACGCCTCGCTCTATGCGCCCCGCGTGACACGCACCGGGGTACCACGCCGAGCCGCCAGGGCGTCGCTCGCGCTACCTCCCCTCACGAAGACCTCGAGCCGACCCGTCGAGCCCACGATGGCCGCGGGAGTGCCGTCGTCTCCCTCGTCGTAGGAGCGCACCAGGCGCAGGGATCGCCCGGACACCTCGAAGACGGCGGAGCCGTGACCGACCAGTGCTTCCAGGCGGACGCCGGGAATCGAGGTGACGAGGTTGCCGAAGCGATCGGCGTCGAGGACCTCGCCGACGAGCCAGCCGCCATCCATCCGACAGCCGGGCAGCGAGAGCCGCACCGGGTCGGTCACGGGCGAACCCAATCGCTCCAGCGGAACCCCGGCTGCCAGGTACGCCGCGGCCGGAGCGAAGATGTCACGTCCATGGAAGGTCTGGCTGACTTCGGGCAGCCGGTATTCCGGCGCGGTGACCGACACCGCGTTCCATTGCGCCCGCCCGAGCGCAAGGGTGAGGAGGCCGTTGTCGGGGCCGACGAGGTACCGGCCATCGGCGCGCACCGCCAGGGCACGCCTCGCCGTCCCGACCCCTGGATCCACCACCGCCAGGTGCACGGTGCCGGGCGGAAAGAACGGCACCGCGGACTCCAGAGCCAGCGCCCCGGCCACGATGTCCTGGGGCGGCAGGTCGTGGGTCAGATCCACGAGCCGGGCGGAAGGGCAGATCGAGAGGATCACGCCCTTCATGATCCCCACGAAGGGATCGCGCAGCCCGAAATCGGTGGTGAGCGTGACGAGAGGCGAGCCCAGAGAGCCGGACTCCGGGCTAGCGGTCCCGGTCGACGACGAAATCCGCGACCAGCACCAGCGTCTCCTTGTCCTCGGAATCCGGAAACGGGCGGAGCGCGGCCTTGGCGCTCTGCGCGTACTGGTGAGCGCGGTCGAGCGCGTACTCGACCCCCGCGTGCTTGACCACCAGCCGCCGGATCTCCTCGATCTCGTCGGGCTCGAGCGCGGGGCGCTTCAACAGGGTCTGGATGCGATCGCGGTCGGCGGGGCCGGCGCGCTCTACGGTGGCGATCAGCGGCAGCGTCCGCTTGCCTTCCTTGAGATCGGCGCCGACCGCCTTGCCGAGCCGTGCCTGGTCGGCGACGAAGTCGAGCGAGTCGTCGCTGATCTGGAATGCGATCCCGATGTCCAGGCCATAGCGGGTCAACCCTTCGATCTGCCCCTCGTCGGCCCGCCCCAGGAGCGCCCCGATGCGGCAACACGCCGACATGAACGATGCGGTCTTCTGCGTGATGATCCGCAGGTAGTCGGCCTCGCCGGTGATTCCGCCGCGCTTGCGCTCGAGCTGGAAGACCTCGGCCTCGGTCATCGACACGGTGGCGCGGGCGAGCGTCTCCAGCACGCGGGCGTCGCCGTCCTGGACCATCAAGGCGAAGGACTTCGAGTAGAGGTGGTCACCCACCAGGATCGAGGCGTCGTCTCCCCAGCGCGCGTTGGCGGACGGCCGGCCGCGACGAAGCGGGGCCTGGTCGACCACGTCGTCGTGGATGAGGGTGGCGGTATGGAGCAGCTCCACGACGCAGCCCATGCGGACCGCGCGCGGCCCCTGATACCCGGCGAGCCGGGCCGCGATGAGGAGCAGGATCGGCCGTAGCCGCTTCCCGCCGGCCCCGGCGATGAACTCGCCCATCTCGTGGATGAGCGGCACGGGCGATTCGATCTCGCGCCCGATGGCCGCCTCGATCGCGCCGAGCTCGGCGCCGATCGCGAGGGCGACACGATCCTTGAGGAGTGCCTCGAGTGGCGTGGGGGCTTTCACCGGGTGAGACAGCGACCCGCTGGTTACCGGAGCACTACCCGGTCCTTGACCTGGACCTGCGCTCCCGCGGCCGCCTTCTGGACCTCGACGACCGAGAACTTGTCCTTCACCTCCACGACCCGCCCGGCGGCCACCTCCTCGTCCAGCTCACCCAGCATCTCGCCGGTGATGGGATGGACGATGGCGATCTTGTCGCGCCTCACGCTCACGTTGGTGCCGACCTTGACGCCGTCGGCCGCAGCCAGGTCGATGATGACGCGAGACGTGTCCACGAACACCACGTAGCCGCGGGTGGCCGGCTGGGCCGGGATCGCGGCGGCCGCGTCGGTCCGGGTGGTGGGCGCCGCCACCACTGCGGCGCTGCGCGAGGTCGGCACCGTCGGTACGGTGTTCTCGAGCTTGTAGGCTCCGCCCTGCCGCGGGCTGACCCGACCACCGCCGGGGGGCGAGCCGTACTTCGATACGATCTCGGGCGACGCCAGGAGCGTCGATTGGCCGAACACGAACGACTTCATGGTCGTGGGGACCTTGTCCTCCTCGACCCAGATGTACTCGGGCTCGCTGGCGATGTCGCAGCACCGCGGGTTCTTGATCAGAAGCCATTTCGGCTCGGTGGCCCGTAAGGACACCGACGGATCGCTCGGACTGGTGAGCCCGGCGTACTCTCGCCAGCTCCGGCCGCCGCAGCCGGAGACCGCGATCAGGATGAGACCCGCGAGGGCGAACCGGTGGCAGCACCGAAGGGTGTTCATGACGACCACCAGCATACCAGAACTGCTGTCTCTACCCGGACTTCCACGTTGGCCGGCTAGTCCGTCGGCACCGGCTCCCACGGGAAGCGCTGCTCGGCGGCACCCTCCGACCGGCTCAGGGCCGCTCTCCGCGAGAAGAGGGCGGTGCCGGTCACCGCGGACACCCAGGTGACGTCGAGATACGTGATGCCGCGCCGCTCGATGAGCACCGGCACCAGCCAGCCGGCCACTTCCAGGCTTCGGCCGGAGGCCTTGGCCTTGGCCGGGCTCACCAGCAGCTCCTCGCTCCGCGTCTTCTGGCCGAGCAGGTACTCCTGCACCGCGGCGGGGTCGGCGACCTGGAAGCGCTTGGTGAGCTCCAGCGCATGCGCCATCATGAACGGCACCCGTCGCAGATCCGCCTTGGCCTTGGTCAGGTCCGTGGCGGGGGCGACCGCGACGCGGATACGGCCCTTCGTGATGCGCACGCCGTCCTCGGGCTGGGGCGGCGGGGTTCGGCTATCCTCGGGCACGAACAGCGCCTCGGAGTACTGGGGGTGCACGCGGAGGATCTGGGCGTAGCCGAGCACGCTCTCGTGTCGGCCCAGCGGCCGTCCGTTCACCGGGTGACGGAAGACATCGCCCTTTCGGTAGACCGAGTACTCCTGACCGGGCTGGACGCCGTCCTTCTCGGCGAGGTCGATGAAGAGACGGTCACCGTCGACCTGGGCCACCATGCCTTCGGCGGGCCGGAACGCGCCGACCACTTCCGGGAGCATGAGCGTGAAGGTCGCGCCGACCTGGTCCGCGGTCCCGGCCGCTGTCGTGGATACCACCCCGAGGACGAATGCGGGCAGGAGCAGTCCGGCCCAGCGCGTCGCCACCTAGAAGACCACCGAGGGCTGGTGCATGCCGAAGACGCGCCTCACGGTGTCGCAGATCTCGCCGAGCGTGACCTGGACCCGCACCGCGGCGAGGATGTGGGGCATCAGGTTGTCGCGACCGCGGGCGGCGCGGTCCACCGCCTCGAGGGCACGCGCCGCCGCCGAGGCGTCACGGTTGCGGCGCAGCTCGCTCAGACGCTCGATGATGGCCTGGCCCACCGCGGGATCCACCTGGAAGAGGTTCCCGGGAGGCGCCTCGTCCATCGCGAACTCGTTGACGCCGACCACCACCCGCTGCTTGCCCTCCACCTCCTGCTGGTAGCGGTAGGCCGCCTCCTGGATCTCGCGCTGCATGAACGGGATCGCGTGCACCGAGCCGCCCATGCCGTCGATCTTGGCGATGTAGGTCTCCGCCTCCTCCTCGATCCGCTTCGTGGCCCGCTCGATGGTGTAGGAGCCGCCGAGCGGATCGACGATGTCGGCCACCCCGGACTCGTGGGCGAGGATCTGCTGGGTGCGGAGCGCGATGCGCACCGCGGCCTCGCTGGGCAGCGACAGCGCCTCGTCCATCGAGTTGGTGTGCAGCGACTGACAGCCGCCCAGCACCGCCGCGAGCGCCTGCACCGCGACCCGCACGATGTTGTTCTCGGGCTGCTGGGCGGTCAGCATGCTGCCCGCGGTCTGGGCGTGGAACCGCAGCATCTGCGACCGCGGGTCCTTCGCGTCGAAGCGGTCTTTCATGATCCGCGCCCACAGTCGCCGGGCGGCCCGGAACTTGGCCACCTCCTCGAGCAGGTTGTTGTGGGCGTTGAAGAAGAAGGAGAGCTGGGGCGCGAACTCGTCGACCTTGAGGCCGGCCTCCTGGGCCGCGGTCACGTAGGCGATGCCGTTGGCCAGGGTGAACGCGACTTCCTGCGCGGCGGTGGAGCCGGCCTCGCGCAGGTGGTAGCCGGAGATCGAGATCGTGTTCCAGCGCGGCACCCGCTCGCGGCAGAACGCGAACATGTCGGTGATCAGCCGCATGGACGGGCCGGGCGGGAAGACGTAGGTGCCGCGCGCGACGTACTCCTTCAGGATGTCGTTCTGGACGGTGCCGGAGAGCCGGTCCGCGGCCACGCCCTGACGCTCGCCCACCGCCATGTACAGGCAGAGCAGGATCGAGGCGGTGGCGTTGATGGTCATCGAGGTGGAGACGCGGTCGAGCGGAATGGCCTCGAAGAGGGCGGCCATGTCCTCGACGCTCGAGATGGCCACGCCGACCTTGCCGACCTCGCTGCGGGCCACCTCGTGATCGGCGTCGTAGCCCATCTGGGTCGGCAGGTCGAAGGCCACGCTGAGCCCGCTCTGGCCCTGCTCGAGCAGGTAGCGGAAGCGGCGATTGGTCTCGCTCGCCGAGCCGAAGCCCGCGTACTGGCGCATCGTCCAGAAGCGGCCGCGGTACATGGTGGGCTGGACCCCGCGCGTGAACGGGAACTCGCCCGGGAAGCCCAGGTCCCGCACGTAGTCCACCGCCGCGGTGTCCGCCGGCGTGTTCAGACCGTCCAGGGGGGCGCCGCTGGAGTCCGCGAAGTTCGCCCGCTCGGGGGAGCGGGCGAGCGAGGGCCGGAGGACGCGCTCCTCCCACGTCCGGCGGGCCTGCTGGAACCGCGCCTGCTCGTCCGGGGTCATAGCGGGATATTGCCGTGCTTCTTCGGCGGGTTCACGTCGCGCTTGGTGTGCAGGACCTCGAGGGCCTGGATGAGCCGCCGGCGGGTATCCCGCGGCTCGATCACCTCGTCGATGTAGCCGCGCTCCGCCGCCGCGTAGGGATTCGCGAACTTCTCGCGGTATTCGCGCACCTTCTCGTCCTTGAGCGCCGCGGGATCGGTCGCCCCGTCCACCTCGCGTCGGTAGAGGATGTTCACCGCGCCGTCCGGGCCCATCACCGCGATCTCGGCGGTGGGAAACGCAAAGTTGACATCACCCCGGATGTGCTTGGACGACATCACACAGTAGGCGCCCCCGTAGGCCTTCCGCGTGATCACGGTGAGCTTCGGCACCGTGGCCTCGCAGAAGGCGAAGAGCAGCTTGGCGCCGTGCTTGATGATACCGCCGAACTCCTGGGCGGTGCCGGGGAGAAAGCCGGGCACGTCCTCGAAGGTCACGATCGGGATGTTGAAGCAGTCGCAGAAGCGCACGAAGCGCGCGCCCTTGAGCGAGGCGTTGATGTCGAGGCAGCCGGCGAGATGGGCGGGCTGGTTGGCCACGATGCCCACCGGCCGTCCTCCGAGGCGTCCGAACCCGATCACGAGGTTCGGCGCGTAGTCGGCGTGGACCTCGAAGAAGTACCGGTCGTCGAGCACCGGCCGCACGATGTCCTTGATGTCGTAGGGTCGGTTCGGCTGGTCGGGCACCACCGTCTGCAGCTCCTCGTCGACCCGATCCACCGGGTCGAGCGAGGGACGGATCGGAGGATCCTCCGCGTTGTTCTGGGGCAGGAACGTGAGCAATTCCCGGATGAGGGCGAGGCATTCCTCCTCGTTCTCGGCCGCGAAGTGGGCGACGCCCGACGTGGCTCCGTGGGTGGAGGCCCCGCCCAGATCCTCGAACGAGACCTCCTCGTGGGTGACCGCCTTGATGACATCGGGGCCGGTCACGAACATGTACGAGCTGTTCTTGACCATGAACACGAAGTCGGTGATGGCGGGCGAGTAGACCGCGCCGCCCGCGCACGGGCCCATGATCGCGGAGATCTGGGGCACCACGCCCGAGGCGAGCGTGTTGCGCAGGAAGATGTCGGCATACCCGGCCAGCGAGACCACGCCCTCCTGGATCCGCGCGCCTCCCGAGTCGTTCAGCCCCACGATCGGGGTGCCGGTCTTCATGGCGAGGTCCATGATCTTGCAGATCTTCCGCGCGTAGGCCTCGGAGAGCGAGCCGCCGAACACCGTGAAGTCCTGCGCGAACACGAAGACCGGCCGGCCGTGGATGCGCCCGGAGCCGGTGACCACCCCGTCGCCCGGGATTCGCTGATCGTCCATCCCGAAATCGTGGCTCTGGTGCACGACCAGGCGATCGATCTCGGCGAAGGAGCCCTTGTCCAGCAACAGCTCGACGCGCTCGCGGGCCGTCTTCTTGCCCGCCTTGTGCTGGCGCGCGATGCGCTCGGCACCGCCGGCAAGGTCGGCCGCCTCGTTGCGGCGCCGGAGCTCGTCGAAGCGATCCTGGAGGGGCATGGCAGGCTACCTGTGGTAGCGGAGTATAGGGGCCGCCGACCGGGAAAGTCAATGAATGCGGGCGCTTCTCGGGCGGTTTCATTGACTTGCCGCATCCCGCCTGCCATACTGACCCTCCGATGAGCCCTCTGGCTGTCGGCGTCATCCTCGCCTGCATGGTGGCGCTCACCGCGGTCGTGATCTCCACGCTGCTCGCGTTCAGGAGGACCGCGCAGCGGGCCGAGAGCGTGCTGGCGGTCGTGGAGCGCGAGATCCGACCGATGGCCGGCGAGCTCGAGCGCCTGACCGCGGAGCTGCAGAAGCTCTCGCACAAGGCCAACGACAGCATCGATCGGATCGGGAACGTCGTGGACCGGGTGGAGGACATCTCGGTCGCGGTCGCGCGAGTCGCCACCGCGGTCGGCGGGCTGACCCGCGTCGGGCAGTACGCGGGCCTCGCGGTCGGCCTCAAGCGCGGCGTCGAGGCCTTCCTCGACCGGATCAAGGATCGGCGACACTGACCAGAGGACCGGATCGACAACACGAGCCACAAAGGAGAACAAGACCATGAGTGAAGAGCGCGGAATCGACGCGGCGGGTTATCTCGGCTGGTTCTTCCTCGGGGCCATCGCGGGCGCGGCCACCGCCGTCCTGCTCACTCCCAAGACCGGACGCGAGGCGCGCGAGCTGCTCGCCGAGCACGGCGGTGATCTCTTCAAGCGGGCCCAGGACGCGGCGGGCCAGGCGCAGAATCGGGCCGGCGATCTCTTCGAGCGCGGCCGCGAGTACTTCGAGGAGCAGGCGCAACGGCTGAGCTCTGCCTTCGAGGCGGGCCGCTCCGCGATGAAGGACGAGATCACTCGGGGTCGGTCCACCAGCAACTAGAACCGATCCCCGCGAATGGCCGAGGTCGAGCTACCCAATCCCGAAGAGCTGCACGAGCACTCGGTCAGTCACTTCAGCCGGCGGGTCGCGCTGGTCACGGCCATCTTCGCGGTGGTCCTGGCCATCGCGGCCCTCGGCGGCAACCACGCGATGAAGGAGATGCTGCTCGCCCAGCAGCAGTCCTCCGATCAGTGGGCCTTCTACCAGGCCAAGGTCATCCGCGAGCACCTCTACCGCGGCCAGAAGCTGCGCCTCGAGGCCGAGCTCGCCGAGCGCGACGCCACCATGAAGCCGGAAGCGCGGCGGAAGCTCGAGGCGCTCCTGGCCAAGCTCGATGAGGAGGAGCAGCGCTACGGCGCCGAGAAGAAGGACATCGAGAAGGAGGCCAAGAAGCTCGAGAACGTGCGCGACTCGTACCAGGCCCGCGATCCCTACTTCCTGATCGCGGAGGCACTCCTGCAGATCGCGATCGTGATGTCGTCGGTGTCGATCCTGGCGCGCTCGCGCCTGATCTTCTCGTTCAGCCTGGTGGTCGCGGTGGTGGGCGCGGTGCTCACCGCCAACGGGTACTGGAGCTTCTTCGAGCTGTCCTTCCTGCACGGCGGTCATCACTGACGCGCCGCCGCTCCACTGACGCGCCGCCGCTCCGAGCCGGGGGGTTCGCCCCGGGCCCGCGCGTTAGCGCCGGAAGTCGGCCCGGGTCGGCAGCAGCCGGTCGGCGATCAGGTTGCGCATCATCTCCACCGTCCCGCCGCCGATCGCGAACATGCGGGCGTCGCGCACCATCCGCTCCACCGGCAGGCCGCGCCCGTACCCGGCCGCGCCGTGGATCTGCAGCGCCTGGCCCGTCACCTCCTGCGCCGTCTCGGCCGCGAAGGTCTTGGCCTTGGCCGCCTCCAGCGCGTCGGGGAAGCCGGAGCCCGCATTCACCGCGGCCCGATGGATGAGCAGACGGGCCGCGTCCAGGCGGATCGCCATGTCGGCCAGCTTCCAGCGGATGCCCTGGAAGTCACCGATGGCCCGGCCGAACTGGCGGCGCCGGCCCGCGTAGTCCAGCGCCAGCTCGTACGCCCCCTGCGCGAGCCCGAGCGCGACGGTGGCCGCGCCCAGGCGCTGGCCGTTGTAGGCCTGCATGAGCTTCTTGAATCCGTCGCCGGGCCCCACGAGCACCTGATCTTTGCCCACGTGGCAGCGCTCGAAGTGGAGTCGGCCCTCCGGGATGCCGCGCAATCCCATGGTCCGGTCCCGCTCTCCGATGCGAAAGCCCGGCGTGTCTCGCTCGACCAGGATGCCCCCGATGCCGCCGGCTCCGGGAGCACCGCTCATTCGGCAGTACACGAGATAGAGCCGCGAGGTACCGGCGCCGGTGATCCACCGCTTCTCCCCGGTGAGCGCGTAGCCCTCCGGAGATTCGTCGGCGCGGGTCGCCAGATCGGTCGCGGCGGAGCCGGCCTCCGGCTCGGTGATCGCGATGGCCGGCTTGTCGCCCTCCAGCACCCAGGGAAAGTACCGGCGCTTCTGCGTCTCGCTGCCGTAGGCGGCCAGCGCGCCCACCACACCGAGGCTTCCCTCGACCACGATCCGGGCGGTCACGCCGCACACGCGGGCGATCTCCTCGACGACCAGGAGCACCTCGAGGATGGACGCGCCCGGTCCGCCGTACTGCTTCGGGATGGTGAGCCCCATGAAGCCGGCGCTCACCAGGTCCTTGACGTTGTCCCAGGGATACTCCTCGTCGGCGTCCCAGCGCGCGGCCCGGGCGCGGAAGACCTGATCGGCCAGCTCGCGCGCGGAGCGCCGCAGCGTTTCCTGCGCGGGGGTCAGCGTGAAGTCCATGGTCTCGGCCTCCCCTCACCCTGCCCGCTCCCCGGTGGGGAGAGGGAGACTGGCGAGAGATCGCTAGATGTGGATCGGATGGCCGAGGGCGGCGAGCGTCGCCTCGAGGGCCGCCTCGGAGAGCGTGGGGTGGGCGTGGATGGTGTGGACGATCTCCTCCAGCGTGGCCTCGAGCGTCCGTCCCACCGCGAACTCGTGGATCAGCTCGGTGGCCTCGGGGCCGACGATGTGCACGCCGAGCAGCTCGCCGGTGGTCTTGTCCGCCACCACCTTGATGAAGCCGTCGGTCTCGCCCAGCGCCACCGCCTTCCCGCTGGCGGTGAACGGGAACTTCCCCACCGCGATCTCGCGCCCGCCCGCGCGCGCGGTGGCCTCCGAGACGCCGATCGAGGCCACCTGCGGCCGGCAATAGGTGCACGACGGCACGTTGCCGTAGTCCACCGGCCGTGGGCTCTGGCCCGCGATCGCCTCCGCGGCCACCACGCCCTCGGCCATGGCCTTGTGCGCGAGCATCTGGTGGCCGGCCATGTCCCCGATGGCGTAGAGGCCCTTCACCGACGTCTCCATGGCGGCCGACACCGTCACGAAGCCCCGCTCGGTGGCGACCGAGAGCGCCTCGAGCCCGAGTCCCTTCGTTCGCGCGGCGCGTCCCACCGCCATCAGCACCTGATCCGCCTGGACGGTGTCGGTCTTGCCCTCGGCCTCCACCGCCACCGCGATCCCGGAGGCGCCCGGCGTCACCGACTTCACCTTCGCGCCGGTGCGGATGGCGATGTCCCGACGGGAGAAGAGACGGGTGATGAGGGCCGAGACTTCCTCGTCCTCGACCGGCAGCACGCGCGGCAACGCCTCCAGCACGGTGACCTTCACCCCGTACGTGGCGTAGACGTCGGCGAACTCGATGCCCACCGCGCCCGCCCCGATGATCACGAGCGAGCCGGGCCGGCCCTCGTTGGTGACCGCGCCGGTGGACGAGATGATCCGCTTCTCGTCGATGGTGACGCCGGGTAGCGACCGGGGCTCGGATCCGGTGGCGAGAATGACCGCCCGGCGGGCTTCGAGGGTGTGGGCGCCGTCCGCGCCGCCGGTGACCTCGACCCCCTTCGCGCTCGTGAGCGCGCCCCGGCCCCGGAATAGGGTGATCTTGTTCTTGCGGAAGAGGAACTCGACGCCCTTGGCCATGCGGTCGGCGACTCGGCGCGAGCGCTGCACCGCCTGGGCGTAGTCCGCCTTCCAGTCGTTCACCGCGATCCCGAACTCCGCGGCCCGCTCGAAGAGGTGCACGACCTCGGCATTGCGGAGCAGCGACTTGGTCGGGATGCAGCCCCAGTTGAGACAGACGCCGCCCGGACGGTCGTCCTCCACGGTGGCCACCGAGAGACCGAGCTGGGCGCAGCGGATGGCCGACACGTAGCCGCCCGGACCGGTGCCCACCACCACGACGTCGAACGCCTGCGCGGCCATCGTCTAGACCAGCAGCCGCAGCGGCTCTTCGAGCAGCCGCTTGACGTCCTGCAGGAACCGGGCGCCCATCGCCCCGTCCATCACCCGGTGGTCGCACGAGATCGTCACCTTCATCCGCCGCCCGACGCGGATCTCGCCCTCGGCCACCACCGGCGTCTGCCGCACCGAGCTCACCGCCAGGATCGCGCCCTCGGGCGGGTTGATGATGGCCGAGAACTCCTCGACGTCGTACATGCCGAGGTTGGAGATCGAGAACGTGGCCCCGGACATTTCTTGCGCCCGGAGCTTGCCGCCGCGCGCGCGCTCGGCCAGATCGCGCGACTCGACCGCGATGCGGCCGAGCGGCTTGACGTCGCAGTCCCGGAGCACCGGCGTGATCAGCCCCTGCTCCAGCGCGACCGCCAGGCCGATGTGGGCGCGATGGTGCACCCGGATGGCCTGGCCGTTGAGCTGGGCGTTGACCCCCGGATTCTTCCGCAGGGCCAGCGCGGTGGCCTTGACCACCATGTCGGTGACCGAGATCTTCGGCTGCCCCTCGAGCGAGTTGAGCTGCTCGCGCAGCTTCCACGCCGCGTCCATGTCCACCTCGGAGGTGACGTAGAAGTGGGGCACCGGCGCCTTCGACATCGGCATGCGCTTGGCGATGGCCGCGCGCATCGGCGTCATCGCCACGTCCTCGAACTCGGCCTCGGGCCGCGGCGGAACGACGAAGGCCGCGGCGTCCGGGCGACTCGGCGCGGCCGCGGGGCGCAAGACGCCCGCCGCGGCGGCCGGACGCGGGGCGGCCTGCGCGGCCTCGACGTCGCGACGGATGATGCGCCCCCCCGGCCCCGTGCCCTGGATCAGCCGGAGGTCCACGCCGGTCTGTCCGGCGATCTTGCGGGCGAGCGGCGAGGCCTTGACGCGTCCGTCCGCGGGCTGGACGGTCGCGGCCGCCGCGGGAGCCATCGGCACCACCTGCGTGGTCGCCGGCACCGACTGATAGCTCTCCATGGCCGGCAGCGGGCCGGTGGCGGCAGCGGGCGCCGCCGGCCGGCCGGCGGCCGGCGCGTTGGCGGTGGCCGGGGGCGCCGCGGCCGGCTTCGGCGCAGCCGGCTTCGGCGCGGCGGCGAGATTCGCGATGTCGTCGGAGGGATCCGCGATGACCCCGATCAAGTCGCCGACCGGAACGGAGTCCCCCTCGGGAACCACGATCTTCCGGAGCACACCCGAGCCGAACGCCTCGATCTCCACGTTGGCCTTGTCGGTCTCGATCTCGGCGATGACGTCGCCGCCCTTGACCGTGTCGCCCTCCTTGCGGAGCCACTTGATGACCTTGCCGGTCTCCATGGCGTCCGACAGCTTGGGCATCAAGACCTTGGTGATCATGCGTTGCACACCCGGCGGATCGCCTCGGCGATCTTGGCCTTCGACGGAGTCTTGAGCAGCTCCAGGTTCTTGGCGTAGGGCATCGGCGCGTTCTCGCCGGTCACCCGCTCGACCGGCGCGTCCAGGTCGTCGAAGGCCTCCTCCTGGATCTCGGCCGCGATCTCCGAGCCCATGCCCGCAAAGCCGGCGCCCGCTTCGAGCACCACGGCCCGGTGCGTCTTGCGCACCGACCCGATGATGGTCTCGGTGTCCATCGGCCGCAGCGTCCGCGGGTCGACGATCTCCATCGAGATCCCTTCCTTGGCCAGCTCCTCGGCCACCTCGAGGGCGCGGTAGAGCATGCCCATGTAGGCCACCACCGTCACGTCCGTGCCCTCGCGTCGGATCACCGCCTGCCCGAGGGGGATCAGGAAGTCGGGATCGTCGGGAACCTCGCCCTTCACCGCGTACAGCGTCTCGGCCTCGATGAAGATCACCGGGTTGTCGTCGCGGATCGCCGACTTGAGCAGCCCCTTGGCGTCGGCGGGCGTGGAGGGGCGCACCACCTTGAGGCCCGGGACGTGGTAGAAGTACGTCTCCATCGACTGCGAGTGCTGCGCCGCGAGCTGAGCGGCCGGCCCGCCCGGCCCGCGAACAACCAGCGGAATATTGTACTGGCCGCCGGACATGTAGCAGATCTTCGCGGCCGAGTTCACGATCTGATCGAGAGCGAGGATCGAGAAGTTGAAGGTCATCATCTCGATCACCGGCCGCAGCCCGAGCATCGCGGCGCCGACGCCGACCCCGGTAAACCCCGATTCACAGATCGGGGTGTCGATGATCCGCTTGTCGCCGAACTCCTTGAGCAGCCCCTGGGTGACCTTGTAGGCGCCGTCGTAGAGGCCGACCTCCTCGCCCATCAGGAACACGCGGGGGTCCCGCCGCATCTCCTCGCGGAGCGCCACGTTGAGGGCCTCGCGATAGGTCATGACCGCCATGGCGTCAGTCCTTGTAGACGTCCGTGAACAACTCTTCGGGCGACGGCTCGGGCGAGGCGTCGGCGAAGGCCACCGCCTCGTCGGCCAGGTCGTTCACCGCCTTCTCCACGTTCCGGACGTCGGCCTCGCTGAGCACGCCGTCCTTCAGGCAGCGGTCGGTGAAGAGCGCGATCGGATCGCGAAGCTTCTCCCGCTCGACCTCCTCCTTGGTGCGGTACACCGCCCCGGCCGGATCCCGCATGGAATGCCCGCGGAAGCGGTAGGTGCGCGCCTCCACCAGGGTCGGGATCTTCTCCCGGCGTGCCCGCTCCACCGCCCGGCCCACCACCTCGCGCACCGCCAGCACGTCCATGCCGTCCACCGCCTCGCCCGGGATCCCGTAGGTCTCGGCGAAGCGCCAGATCTCGGTCTGGGCGAGCGCCCGGTGGATGGCGGTGCCCATCGCGTAGCGGTTGTTCTCGCAGATGAAGATCACCGGCAGCTTCCAGAGCGCGGCCAGGTTCATCGACTCGTGGAACTCGCCCTGGGGCACCGCCCCGTCGCCGAAGTAGCACAGCACGACCTGGTCGCCGCCCTGGTACCTGATCGCGAAGCCGGCGCCCGCGGCCAGCGGCAGGTGCGCGCCCACGATGCCGTGGCCGCCCAGGAAGTTCACGCTCTTGTCGAACAGGTGCATCGACCCGCCCTTGCCCTTGGAGAGCCCGTCGATGCGACCGAACAGCTCGGCCATGACCCGGCGCGGGTCCGATCCCTTGGCCAGGCAGTGGCCGTGCTCCCGATACGACGAGACCGCGTAGTCGTCCGGGCGAAGGATCGACGTCGCGCCGACCGCCACCGCCTCCTGCCCGATGTAGAGGTGCAGGAAGCCGCCGATCTTCCCGAGCGCGTACATCTCGGCCGCCTTCTCCTCGAAGCGCCGAATCAGGGCCATCTGGGTGAGGAGCCGCCGGGCCAGCTCGGCATCGAGCCGGGTCGGCGGAGTCGCCGTCTTGGTCTGGGCCATCTGCTGTCTCCTTGCTACCGCCTGACTATCCACGCAGCGTGCTGAGCTCGTCGACCGAGAGGCGCCGGCGGAGGCGGAAGATCGCCACGATGATCGCCAGGCCCACCGCCACCTCGGCGGCGGCCACGCACATCACGAAGAAGACGAGCGCCTGTCCCTCGATGGTGCCGTGCCGCTGTCCGAGCGCGACCAGCGCCAGGTTGGCCGCGTTGAGCATGAGCTCGATCGACATGAAGATCACGAGCGGATCGCGCCGGATCAGAACCCCCAGCACGCCCATGCTGAACAGCACCGCCGAGAGCGCGACGTAGTACGACTCGGGAACCATGCTACGCCCGCCGCTTCGTCAGGGCCATCACTCCCACGATGGCGGCCAGGAGGAGCACCGAGGTCACCTCGAACGGAAACAAATAGTCGGTGAAGAGCACCCGTCCGACCGCATCCGCCCCCCCGGGCAGCGGCGGCTTCACCGCGCCCCGGAAGGTGGCCGAGCCGAGCACGAGGGCCAGGAGGATCAGGAGCGCCGCCACCGCCGGAATCGTGAGCAGGCGCTGGCCGCGCAGCGGGTCCGGGCCCGTCTCCACCTTGCCCGGGATCAGGACCATGATCGCGAAGACGAACAGCACCGCGATGGCCCCCGCATAGATGATGACCTGCACCGCAGCCAGGAACTCCGCGCGCAGGGTCAGGAACAGGGCCGCGATGGTGCCGAGGTTGACCACCAGGAACAGCGCGCTGTGGATCGGGTTGCGCCGCAGCAGCAACCCGGCTGCCGAGCCGACCGCGAGCGCGGCCAGCACGAAGAAGGTGACCAGGCTCACGATGGCCTCCGCAACGGGGGCATCGGTATCGGGGAGGTCGGCACCCCGTGGGGGCCCGCCGGCTCCAGGGCCAGCAGCGTCTCCTTCGTGTAGATCATGCTGCGGCGGTCGTAGGCCGAGAACTCGAGGATGCCGGTGTCCATGCGGATGGCGTCCTCGGGGCAGGCCTCGACGCAGTAGCCGCAGAACACGCACTTGCCGAGATCGATGTCGAACCGCTGGGGCACCTTCTCGATCTCGGGGTTCGGGTGCTCGGCGGCCACGATGTAGATGCAGTGGGCCGGGCACACCGTCTCGCACATCATGCACGCCACGCAGCGGGGTGAGCCGTCCTCGCGCCGGACCAGCCGGTGCAGGCTGCGCAGGCGTGGAGAATAGGGCCGCCGCTCGTCCGGGTACTGGATGGTGACCGCGCCGCGGGCGCTCTTCACCCGGAAGACCACCCGCAGGGTGTGGCGCCACATGTTGCCGAAGAAGTGCACCGCGGTGAGCGCGAGACCCGCCAGCACCTCGACCACGTAGAAGCGCTGCCGGAGGCTCAGCCGGCTCGAGTGACGCGGATCGGCGGGCGTGTTGGTGGTCTGGTAGGACGTCACCGCTCAGGCCTTCCCCACCGTCAGCAGGACGACGGCGGTGATCAGGATGTTGAGCACCGACAGCGGGAAGAGGGCCAGCCACCCCAGGCGCATCGCCTGATCGTAGCGGAAGCGCGGCAGCGTCCAGCGGATGAGCATCAGGAACCAGATCATCACCGCGACCTTGGTCAGGAATGCGCCCACCTGCAAGGCCACGACGGCCAGGTGCGGCAGGTCGAGGGTGGCGCCCCACGGGAACACGAAACCGGTCGGCTGCAGATACGGCACCTGCCAGCCGCCCAGGAACAGGGCGGTGGTCATGCCCGCGATCACCACCGTCTCGAGGAAGTCGGCCATCGCGAACATGCCGAACTTCATCCCGCTGTACTCGACGAAGTAGCCGATGATCTCCGACTCGCCTTCCGGCGTGTCGAAGGGAATGCGCTTGGTCGAGGCGATGCCCGCGGTCAGGAAGAGCACGAAGGCCAGCGGCTGGGTGAGCACGCCCCACGCCGGGATCCAGGCGCCGAAGTATTGCGGCAGCAGCGGCTGTCCCTGGCCCCGCGCGATGTCCTGCATGTTCAGCGAGCCGTAGACCATGACCACGCCCATGATCGAGGCCCCGATCGCGATCTCGGCCGAGATCATGAGGGCAGCCGCCCGCTGCCCGCCGAGCAGCGCGTAGTTGTTGGCCGACGCCCAGCCCGCCATCATGAGCCCGTAGATGCCCATCGAGATCATGGCCAGGACGTAGAGGATACCCACGTTGAGGGTGACCGCCTGCAGCTGGATCTCGCGCCCCATGATCCGCAGGGTGTCGCCGAACGGGATCGACGCGAAGGCGGCCAGGCCGAAGAACACCGACACGAACGGGGCCAGCTTGAACATCAGCCGGTCCGCGTGGGCGGGCGTGAAGTCCTCCTTGGTCAGCATCTTCAGCGCGTCGGCCAGCGGGTGGAGCAGCCCCAGGATGCGGATCCGAAGCCCCAGAATTGAGATCGACGCCCGGTTGGCCCCGATACGGTCCTGCATGATCGCCGACTGCTTGCGCTCCACCCAGGTGAGCAGGCCGCCGAAGTTCAACACCACGAACATGACGAACCCGACCGGAATCGCCTGCAGCAGCAGGTCCAGCGCGAGGCCGCTCATCAGGCCTTCGCGACGAGGCCCGCGTCCGCGAGCCCGCGATAGGTCATGCCCGAGAAGGCCGGCACCTGGCCCGACAGGCTCGCAAACACCTGCTCGGCGCGCGTGGCCGCGAAGGCCGGATCGGCGCCGCTCAGCGCGCGGCCCAGGCGGCCCAGGCTCTGCCAGTCGGCCATCGCCTCCCCCAGCGGCTCGACGACGGTGCGGAACCGCTGCACGCGCCCCTGGAAGTTCGTGAAGGTGCCTTCGCGCTCGACGTAGGCCGCGCTCGGCAGGACCAGATGCGCGCCCGCGCTGGTGGCGTTGGCGTTGGTCCCCTGGAACACGACCATCTCCGCCCCGGAGAGGGCGGCGGTCACGTCGGCGGCGGACAGCGCCGAGTCGAAGAGGTCGTGCTGGAAGATCCACAACAGCTTGATCCGCCCCTGCCGGGCGCCCTCGAGGATCGTGGCGGCCTCGGCCTGGCCGAGCCCGATCAGCTCGGCACCCCGCGTATTGGGGTTCTTGTCGGCGCGGATCAGGAAATCGTCCTGGTCCCCCGGGGCCTGCGGCGGGACGCGGTGATCCACCGCCCGCACCCCGAGGTGGCTCGCGATCCGCTGCAGGGCGAACAGATCTTCGTTGGACATCTTCGGGGAAGCCAGGATGCCGATCTCCTCGGGCCGGTAGCGCTTGAGCGCGGCGGCCATGGCGGCCAGCGAGTCGTCCCAGCCGATCGCGACGTCACGGCCGCCCTCGCGCCGGACCGGAGTCAGCAGCCGGGTGTCGTCATCGATCCAGCGGAAGCCGTAGCGGCCTTCGTCGCAGATCCACCACTGGTTGACCTCGGCGTTGTGGCGCGGCTTGATGCGCGCGATCCGCCGGCCCTCGTTGTGATGCAGGCGCCGGCGGCTGGTGTGGACCTCGACGTTGCAACCCCGCGCACAACCGTTGCAGATCGAGCGCGCGGTGTCGAGATACCACACCCGCACCTGGAAGCGGAAGTCTCGGTCGGTGAGCGCCCCCACCGGGCAGATGTCGATCACGTTACCCGAGTACTTGTTCTCGAGCGTCTTGCCCGGGAACAGGCCGATCTCGGAGTGGTCGCCGCGGTTGAAGATGCCGAGCTCGCCGGTGTGGGTGATCTCGTCGCAGAAGCGCACGCAGCGCGAGCAGAGGATGCAGCGCTCCGCGTCCAGGATCACGTGGGGGCCGAGCGGCACCGCCTTGGGCTTGTGAACCTTCTCGTCCACCATGCGCGGGTCGTAGAGCCCGTGGCGCATGTAGTAGATCTGCAGCCAGCACTCCCCCGCCTGGTCGCACACCGGACAGTCCAGGGGGTGGTTGACGAGGTGGAACTCCATGATCGACTTGCGCGTCTCGAGAATCCGCTCGGTGCGGGTGTGGACGACCATCCCGTCGGCGGCCTGGGTGTTGCAGCCGATCTGGGGCCGTGGGTTCTTCTCGATGTCCACCATGCACAGCCGGCACTGGCCCGCGATGCTGAGCCCCGGGTGATAGCAGTAGTGGGGCACCTCCGCGCCAACCTGGCGAGCCGCCTCGATGAGATTGGTGCCCGGGGCGACCTCGATCTCCTTGCCGTCGATCGTCAGCTTGGGCATGTGGGCTCATTGTCACGGGGGATCAGGGCCTCGAACTCCTCGCGGAACTTCTCGATGTAGCTCACGTAGGGGCCGACCGCCCCGTCGTAGAAGGCGCAGATGGTGGTGCCGGCCCCGCGCTTGGAGACGTCGACGATCGTGTCGAGGTCCTCCTTGCGGCCCTTCCCCTCCACGATCCGCTCGCTCATCTTGTAGATCCAGCCGGTGGACTCGCGGCACGGCGTGCACTGCCCGCACGACTCGTGGGCGTAGAAGCGCGCCAGAACCATCAGGGCCTCGGGAATGGACACGGTCTCGTCCATGACGATGACCCCGGCGGACCCGATCATGGTGCCGGCCGCCTTGAGGCCGTCGGCATCCATCGTGACGTCGATCTCGTCGGCGGTGAGGATCGGGGCCGAGCCGCCGCCGGGCACCACCGCCTTGAGGCGATGACCGGGGCGGATGCCGCCGCAGTGGTCGTGGATCAGGGAGCGCAGCGTGACCGACACCGGCGCCTCCACCACGCCCGGCTTCACCACGTGGCCCGACACCGAGTAGAGCCTGGTTCCGCCCTGGGTCTTGGTCCCGAGCCCCGCGAACCACGCCGCCCCCCGGTTGATGATGTGCGGCACCGCGGCGATCGTTTCCACGTTGTTCACGATGGTGGGATGCCCGAAGGCGCCCTTCACCGCCGGGAACGGGGGCTTGATCTTGGGCCAGCCCTTCTTGCCTTCGAGCGAGGAGAGGAGCCCGGTCTCCTCGCCGCAGATGTAGGCGCCGGCCCCCCGATGCACCACGATGTCGAAGTCGAAGCCCGAGCCCTGGATGTTCTGGCCGAGCAGCCCGGCCTCGTAGGCTTCCTTCACCGCCCCGCTGAAGACACGCCAGGGCTGCACGTACTCGCCGCGGATGTAGACGAAGCCTCGGTGCGAATCGATGGCGCGGGCCGCGATGATCATGCCCTCGATCAGGGCGTGGGGATCGCGCTCGAGCAGGTAGCGATCCTTGAAGGTGCCCGGCTCCCCCTCGTCGGCGTTGATCACGAGATACTTCGGGTCCGTCGAGCCCTTCGGGATGAAGCTCCACTTCATCCCGGTCGGGAAGGCGGCGCCCCCGAGTCCGCGAAGGTTCGACTTCTTCACCTCCTCGGTGATCGCGGCCGGCTCCATCGCGAGCGCCTTGGGCAGCGCGGTGTAGCCGCCGGTCTCGCGGTAGACCGCGAGGGTGTGCGAGTTCGGCCGATCGAAGTTGCGGGTGAAGACCTTCTCGGCCATCAGCGCAGTCCCTCGAGGATGTGGTCGACCTTCTCGGGGGTGAGCAGCCCCTCGTAACGGTCGTCCACCTGCATCATCGGAGCCTGCTCGCACGCGCAGAGACACTCCACCGTGAGGAGGGTGACCCGGCCATCGGCGGTCGTCTCCCCCACCGCCACGCCGAGGCGCTGGCTGAGGTGCTGGACGATGGCCTTGGAGCCCATCAGATGGCAGGAGAGGTTGTGGCAGACCGAGACCACGTGGCGGCCCGGCGGCTGCTGGAAGAACAGGGTGTAGAAGGTCACGACCTCGTGGACGTGAGCCGCCGACAGGTCGAACAGACCGGCCACGTACTCCTCGACCTCGAGCGACACGTAGCCGAAGGTTTCCTGGGCCAGTCGCAGCACCGGGAGGAGCGCGCCGCGCTTGTCCGGGTAGAGTCCCTGCAGCCGCCGCACCTCGGCGAGCTGGTCGGAATTGAACTCTGGACGCCTGGCGTCGGCCATGAGATTAGCGGTCGAGCTCGCCACCGATCATGTTGACCGAGCCGAAGGTGGGGATGATGTCGGCGACCATCTCGCCCTCGATCATCTTCGGCAGCGCGGCCACCGGAGGCAGGCAGGGCGGGCGGCAATGGACGCGATAGGGCCGGTCGCTGCCGTCCGACACCACGTAGAATCCCAGCTCCCCGTTGGCGCCCTCGACGGCGTAGTAGGCCTCGCCGGCGGGCGGGCGGATCCCGTAGCCCTCCATGACCAGCATGAAGTGGTTCATGAGGCCTTCGATCGAGCCGTAGGCGTCCGACTTGGGGGGGAGGACCACGCGCTTGTCCTGAGTGTTGACGCGATCGTGGGCGCTCCGATCCTGGCCCAGCAGGTTCGGGGACAGCTTGATCGGGAGGAGCAGCAGGCCCTCGGTCTTGCCTTGCTTGCCCAGGTCCACGTAGGTGGCCGGATCGATGGCGCGGCCTTCCCAGTCCACCTGGATGGCTCCGCCTGGCAGCCCGTCGAGCGCCTGCTCGGCGATCCGCATGGACTGCTCCATCTCGGCCATGCGGACCAGATAGCGGTCGAAGTTGTCGCCGTTCTTGCCGAGCGCGATCTCGAACGGGATCCGGTCGTAGGCCCAGTAGGGCTGCGCCTTGCGCAGGTCGAAGGGCACGCCGGCGGCACGCAACAGCGGACCGGTGATGCCCCACGCGATGGTGTCCTCCTTCGAGAGCGCGCCGACGCCGACCAGCCGGTCCATGAAGATCCGGTTGCCGGTGATGAGGGTGTGGACCTCCTGCAGGACCTCTCTGGTCTCCGCGAACGCCTTCTTGACCTTCAGGTCGAAGCCGGTCGGCAGGTCCGCCTTCACGCCGCCGACCCGCCCGTAGGAGATGGTGAGCCGGGCGCCGGTGACGTCCTCCACCAGCTCCCACAAGAACTCGCGGGCCTTGATCATGTAGAGGAAGACGGTGAAGGCCCCGACCTCCATCGCCCCCGCGCCCACGCAGGTGAGGTGGTCGCAGATCCGGGAGATCTCGCTCATGATGACCCGGATGTACTTGCAGCGGTCGGTGATCTCGATGCCGAGCAGCTTCTCGATCGCCGAGCTGTAGCCGAAATTGTTGATGAGCGGGGAGACGTAGTTCAGCCGGTCCGTGTACGGAATCGCGTTGTTGTACGGGCCCGCCTCGCAGTCCTTCTCGAAGGCCCGGTGGAGATAGCCGATCTCCACGTCGGCCTTCACCACCGTCTCGCCGTCCAGCTCCGCGAAGATCCGCACGATGCCGTGCATCGCGGGATGCGCCGGCCCCATGTTGACGTAGAGGTGCTGGCTGCCGCTGCTACTGCCGGCGGTGGCGCCCTCGCTCAGGAACAGCTCTCTCGTGTCGGCCATCACGACCCTGGGCCCTCTTTCCAGTGCGCTCGGCTCGCCTTCGGCTGCACCTCGCCCCGGCGCGCTTCCGCGCGCCCCTTCCTCGTATTTGCTCGGCTCGCCTTCGGCTGCACCTCGCCCTACACCTTCGGCCCGATCAGGGGCTGGCGGCGGTTGATCGGGTAGTCCTTCCGCAGCGGGTGGCCCTCGAACTCTTCGTACATCAGCAAGCGGCGCAGGTCCGGGTGGCCGTCGAAGCGGATGCCGAACATGTCCCACGCTTCGCGCTCCAGCCAGTTGGCGATCGGCCAGAGTCCGCAGGCGGTCGGGATCACCGCGTCGTCTTGCTCGAGCGGCACCTTGAGCCGGATCCGGTGGTTGTGAGCGACCGAATACAGATGATAGATGACCTCGAAGCGAGGCCCGTCCTCCCGGCCCGGGAAGCGCAGGTAGTCCACCGCGGTGATGTCCACGAGCAGGTCGAATCCCAGCGCGGCGTCGTTGCGGCACAGCGCGAGCCCGGCCGAGATGCCCTCGCGCGAGATGACCGCGGTGTGGTCGCCCCGGTAGTCGTGGGTCGCGAGTGCGCGGTCACCCAGGTGCTCGCGCAGGCGAGCGAGAATGGCGGCTCCGTCCATGGAGGCGAGCGATCCGCTCAGAAGCGCTGGGTGCCCGCCGCGATCTTGTCCTGGAGCTTCATCAAGCCGTCGATGACGCTTTCGGGACGCGGGGGGCAGCCGGGAATGTAGACGTCCACGGGAATGATGGTGTCGATCCCCTGGACCGTCGCGTAGTTGTCGTAGAACCCTCCCGTGCAGGTGCAGACGCCGAAGGCGACCACCCACTTGGGCTCGCACATCTGGTCGTAGATTCGCTTGAGCACCGGCGCCATCTTGTGACTGATCGTGCCGACGACGAAGAGCACGTCCGCCTGGCGGGGCGAGAAGCGCGGCAGCCCGGCCCCGAAGCGGTCGACGTCGTAGTGCGAGCACGCCGTCGCCATGTACTCCATGCCGCAGCACGCGGTGACGAACGGGTACTGGAAGATGGAATACTTCCGAGCCCAGCCGATGGCCTCATCCAGCTTGGAGGTGAAGAAGGTTCCTACTCCCATTCGAGCCCTCGCTTCTTCCAGATGTAGAGGAACCCGAGCATCAGGATGCCCAGGAAGACGATCATCTCCACGAAGCCGAACCAGCCCAGATGCCGGAACATCGCCGCCCAGGGCCAGACGAACACCAGCTCAATGTCGAACAGGATGAAGAAGATCGCGATGGTGGAGAACTTGATGGCGAACCGGCCCTCCGGGAGCATGACCGGATCCTTGCCGCACTCGAACGGCGCCTGCTTGACCGCGCTGATGCGCTTGGGCGCGATGAGGCCCGGGATGCCGAGCAGGGCGCCCGCCACCACCGCCGAGACCGCGAAGACCATCAGGATGGAGACGTAGTCCATTTACTTATCCGCTCGGCTCGCCTGCGGCTGCGTCACGTGATCGGTCTGCCGCTTGGCGTGATAGGAGGAGCGGACCAGCGGCCCCGACTCCACGTGGGCGAATCCCATCTCCCGGCCGCGCTCCGCGAGCTCCGCGAACTCGTCCGGGTGGTAGAAGCGCGCGACCGGCAGGTGCTTCGCGGAGGGCCGGAGGTATTGCCCGAGGGTGAGGATGGCCACGTCCGCCGCGCGGAGGTCGGCCATGGTGGCCAGCAGCTCCTCCCGCTCCTCGCCGAGCCCCAGGATGATGCCCGACTTCGTCACCAGCGACGGGGCGACCCGGCGCGCGTGACGAAACAGCTCGAGCGTCCGCTCGTAGCGGCCGCCGTGGCGGGCGACCTTGTAGAGCCGCGGCACCGTCTCGGTGTTGTGGTTGAGCACATCGGGCCCCGCCTCGATGACGGTCTCGAGCGCGGCCGCGCTGCCCTGGAAGTCCGGGATGAGGAGCTCGATCCGGCAGGGCGGCGCGTGCCGGCGGATTGCTCGGGTGGTCGTGGCGAAATGGGCGGCGCCGCCGTCGGCGAGGTCGTCGCGATTCACCG
>DATFYA010000135.1 GCA_035315345.1 Candidatus Methylomirabilota bacterium | reverse complement strand
TCGGTGACCGGCATGCCCGAGCCCAGCTCGCCCACGAAGAAGAGGCCGCCCGGCCGGTCCGCGAAGAGACCGCAGGGGCGGTGCAGGTTGTTCCACTGGCCCTGGTACCGCCCCTTGCCGTCGAAGATCTGCACGCGGTGGTTTTCGCGATCGGCCACGTAGACCATGCCGTCGCGATCGGTCACCAGGTTGTGGGGCAGGTTGAACTGACCGGGATCGGTGCCGGGCTCGCCCCAGGACATCACGTAGGCCCCGTCGGGGGCGTACTTGTGCACGCGGGAGTTGCCGTAGCCGTCGGAGACGAAGAGGTAGCCGCTCCTGGGGCAGATCGCCACGTGGGTGGGCCGGTTGAACGGCTTGCCGCCCTGCAGCTCGGCCGGCCGGTCGGGGTCGCCGATGGTCAGGAGCAGCTTGCCGTCGGGCGTGAACTTCCGCACCGTGTGGTGCAGATCGTCGGTGAGCCAGACCATCTCGTCGGTGTCGATGGTGATGCCGTGCGCCCGCCGGATCACGCCCTCGCCCCACGATCGCAGGAAATTGCCGTCGCGGTCGAAGACGATCACCGGATGCTCGCCGCGGGTGAAGACGAAGGCGCGGTCTTGCTTGTCCACCGCGACCCCGGCGACTTCTCGATACGTCCACCCCTCGGGCAGCCGGCCCCAGCCGTCGATGATCGAGAACTTCATTTCGACTCCTCGATGGCCTGGGCCATGCGCTCGAAGCGCCGCTTGAGCGGGGTCAGACCTTCCTCGTGGGTGATCACGTAGAGACGGTTGGCGTAGATCGCGCGCAGCACCCGCTCCGCGACATGATCGGGTGAGAGGTAGCGCCCGATCAATTCGACCGCGCGGCCCTCCCGCTCGGTCGCGTCGTTGCGGAGGGCGGCCGGGCGGTTGCGCTCGCTCTGCCGAATGGCGGTGTTCACGCCCATCGGGCACAGCACCGAGACGCCGATGTCGTAGCCGCGCAGGTCCTTCTGGAGCGTTTCCGAGAGGCCGACCACCGCGTACTTGGTCGTGTTGTACACGCCGAGGCCCTGCGAGGCGATCAGCCCCGCCATCGACGCGGTGTTGACCACGTGACCGGGCTGCTTCTGGGCCACCATGCGCGGCACGAAGGCCTCCACGCCGTGGATGACGCCCCAGAGGTTCACGCCCATCGCCCACTCCCAGTCCTGGTGGCTGACCGACTCGAGTCCGCCCCACAGGGCCACGCCCGCGTTGTTGCACACCACGTGAACGCCGCCGAATTCCGCGAAGGCGCGCGCGGCGAGCGCTTCGACGTCGGCGAGGCGGCTCACGTCGGTGCGCACCGCGAGCCCACGCTGGCCGGAGCGGTTCACGCCGGCCACCGTCTCGGTCATGCCGGTCTCGTCGAGATCGGCCACCACCACGTCCGCGCCCTCGCGGGCGAAGCGCAGCGCGAGCGCGCGTCCGATTCCACTGGCGCCGCCCGTGACCACCGCGGTTCGGTCCTTCAGGCTGGTGAGAGGCACGGCGCCGAGTGTCGCGCCCGCCATGCAGAGAGTCAAGTGTGTCCGCGGCAGCCCGGTGGTATCCTCTGTTTCGCGATGGACTATCGATTGCCGACGACGGTCGTGCCGTCACGCTACGACATCCGGCTCGAGCCGGATCTCGAGGCCGCCACCTTCGCGGGCGAGGAGACGATCGCGATCGCGGTCTCCGAGCCGGTGAGCGAGATCGTGCTCAACGCGGCCGAGCTGACCGTGCAGAGCGCGAGCGTCACCGTGGCCGACGGCGCGGTGGTGCCGGGCAGCGCGGCGCTCGAGACCGAGCCCGAGCGCGTCCGCCTGCGATTTCCCTCGCCGATCCCGGCGGGGGAGCACCGCCTCACCATCGCGTTCACCGGGACGCTGAACGATCGGCTCCGCGGCTTCTACCGCAGCACCTACACGGACGCGGCCGGCGTCTCGCACATCATCGCGGCGACCCAGTTCGAGGCCACCGACGCGCGACGCTGCTTCCCGTGCTGGGACGAGCCGGCGCTGAAGGCGGTCTTCGCGGCGACCCTCGTCATCCCCGAGGGCCTGGTGGCGGTCTCGAATACCCGGATCGCCGGGGAGACGCCGGTGGGGCCGGGCAAGAAGGCGGTCGCGTTCGCCGACACCATCAAGATGCCCACGTATCTGGTCGCCTTCGTGGTCGGCGAGCTCGAGGCGAGCGAGGCGGTCATGGTGGGGCCGACGCCGCTACGCGTGTGGTGCGTACCCGGCAAGCGGCACCTCACGCGATTCGCGCTGGACATCGGCGCCTTCGCGCTGGACTGGTTCGAGCGCTACTACGGGCTGCCCTACCCGGGTGACAAGCTCGACATGCTCGCGATCCCCGACTTCGCGGCGGGCGCGATGGAGAACCTGGGCGCCATCACCTATCGCGAGACCGCGCTGCTCGTCGACGAAGCCACCGCCTCCCACGCCGAGCGCGAGCGCGTGGCCGACGTGGTGGCGCACGAGATCGCTCACATGTGGTTCGGCGACCTCGTGACCATGCTCTGGTGGAACGGCATCTGGCTGAACGAGGCGTTCGCCACGTTCATGGAGCTGCTCGCGGTCGACGCCTGGAAGCCGGAGTGGAAGCGGTGGACCACCTTCGGGGTCTCGCGGGCCGCCGCGATGGGCGTGGACGGCCTGCAGAACACCCGGCCCATCGAGTTCGAGGTGCGGCACCCGCGCGACTGCGAGGCCATGTTCGACCTGCTCACCTACGAGAAGGGCGCGTCGGTGCTGCGTATGCTCGAGCAGCACCTGAGCGGGGAGGTGTTCCGCGACGGGGTGCGACTCTATCTGGAGCGCCACCGCTTCGGCAACGCCGAGACCACCGATCTGTGGAAGGCCCTCGGCGACGCGTCCCACCTGCCGATCCCGGAGGTGATGAACGGGTGGATCTTCCGCCCCGGCTACCCGCTCGTGATCGCGAGCCCCGAGGCCGGCGGCATCAAGCTCAGCCAGCGCCGCTTCACGTACCTGCCCACCGAGGGCGGGGAGGCCGAGCGGTGGCTGATCCCGGTGCGGGTGCGCGCGTCGGTGAAGCGCGGCTTCGTGGACAAGCCGGTTCTGCTCGGCGGCGAGGATCTCTCGGTGACGCTGCCCGCGCCCCCGGACTGGGTGGTGGTCAACGCGGGCGGTCACGGCTTCTACCGCGTGCAGTACGCGCCGCCGCTGCTCAAGAAGATGGCGGGGGCGCTGAAGAAGCTCGCCCCGATCGAGCGGTTCAACTTGATCAGCGACTGCTTCGCGCTGGCTCAGGCCGGCGCGATGCCCGCGCCGGACTATCTCGATCTCACCGCGCGATTCCTCGAGGAGACCGACCGCAACGTGTGGGCGGCCCTGATCGGCTCCCTGGCCTACGTCAACCGTGCCGTCCGGGACGACCAGCGCGGCGACCTGGAGACGCTGGTGCGTCACCGCGTCGGCGCCGCGGTCGAGCGTCTCGGCTGGGAGCCGCAGCCCGACGAGGACGAGCTGGAGCGGCAGCTTCGCGGCGATCTCCTGCGCGCGCTCGGCACGCTCGGCAACGATCCGGAGACGCAGGAGCGCGCCCGCTCCCTCTACGCCCGCTATCGCGAGGACGAGAGCGCGGTGGACGCCGACGTCCTGCCCGCGCTGATCTCGATCGTGGCCGCCGCGGGAGGCGACACCGAGTACGCGGAATTCCTGCAGCGCTTCAAGTCGGCGCGCACGCCCCAGGAGGAGCAGCGATACCTGTACGCCCTCGCCGGCTTCCGTCAGCCCGAGCTGATCCGCCGGACGCTCGAGAAGACCACCAACGGCGAGGTGCGCAGCCAGGACGCCCCGTTCCTCATGCGGGCGCTGCTGGTGTCCGTCCACAGCCGAGGGCTCGCCTGGGACTACGTCAAGGATACCTGGGAGACGATGGCGCGCCAGTATCCGGGCAGCGCCTACCGGCGGATGTACGAGGGCGTGACCGCCTTGGTCAGCCCGGAGTGGGAGCGCGACGTGCGCGAGTTCTTCCCGGCGCGGAAGATCGTGCTGGGCGGCAAGACGCTCGAGCAGTACCTCGAGCAGCTCCAGATCGCGGTGCGCTTCCAGGAGCGCGAAGGGACGGCGCTCGCCGGGTATCTCGCCAAGCCGCCCCGTGCGCCCCGCCGCTAGGAATTCGCGGCTCCGTTCGCCCGGATCGGGCTAGTCGAAGAGGCTGGTGAAGAACTCCCGCACGCTGGTGCCGAAGGCTCCCGCGCCTTCCTTGGTGCGTTCCCACGCGGTCTTGGCCGCCGGCGCGGCCGCCTGGCCCGCGTCCCCGAACTTCTGGCCGGTGTACTTGGCGCCCTCCACCACCGTGTTGCCGATGCCCTTGGCGGTCTCGCCGGCGCCCTCCAGCACCTTGCCCTGGCCGATCTGATTCGCCCCGCGCTCCACCTGGCGGGTCGCCGCGTTCACCTCGGTGGAGTCGGCCGCCATCAGCGGGCCGGGTTGCACTGCGGCGAACACCAGCGCGGGCAGCATCATCCACACGTTCATCATTCGAACTCCCCCTGGCGAGCTCCTCCTGGGCTCGGTTGGCTTGAAAGCGAATTCATGGTAACACCGAGCCCTGGCCGACGCGTGTGAACCCACGATCCTCCATCGCTTCGAGGAGGCGACCCGATGAAATACGGCGTGTTCCAGTTCTCCACCGACTATGCGATGCGCATCGACGATCTCGCGCGCGAGACCGAGCGCCGCGGGTTCGAGTCGCTCTTCGTGCCCGAGCACACCCACATCCCGGCGAGCCGCAAGAGCCCGTGGCCAGGCGGCACGGATCTGCCGCGCGAGTACTGGCACACCGTCGATCCGTTCGTGGGGCTCGCGGCGGCGGCCGCGGTGACCACGAAGCTCAAGCTCGGCACCGGCATCTGCCTGGTGATCGAGCGCGATCCGATCCTCCTCGCCAAGGAGGTTGCGAGCCTCGACTACCTGTCACGCGGCCGAGTGTTGTTCGGTATCGGCGGAGGCTGGAACGCGGAGGAGATGCAGCATCATGGAGTGGAGTTCGAGAGCCGCTGGAAGGTGCTGCGCGAGCGCATCGCCGCGATGCAGGAAATCTGGACCAAGGACGAGGCCGAGTACCACGGCAAGTTCGTCAACTTCGACCGGATGTGGTCGTATCCGAAGCCGGTCCAGAAGCCGCACCCGCCGATCTTGATGGGCGGCGCCGGCCCACACGCGCGCCAGCGCGCGGTGGACTTCGGCGGCCACTGGCTGCCCATCGGGGGGCGCGCCTACAGCGAGCCGATCGCCGAGACCATCGCGGACCTGAAGGCCCGCGCCGACAAGGCCGGGCAGGATCCGGGCGCGGTCACCGTCTCCATCTTCGGCGCGCCCACCGACGAGGCGCGCCTGGCCGGTCTCCGCGACGCCTCCATCACGCGGGCGATCTTCGGGCTGCCGCCCGCCGGCCGCGATCAGGTCTTGCCGTTGCTCGACAAGTACGCCGCGCTCGCCGCGCGCGTCGGCTGACCTACCCGGTCATCGATATAGCGCCGACGCACGGCCACCGTGCCCTGACCCGCCGACGGGTCGTCTGCGGCCTGGGGGAGTGCGGGGGCCATGTCGGGGCCCCCGCAGCTGAAGAGCTGGAAGAAGTGGCGGGTCGTCTGCGGCTGGGGGAGTGCGGGGGCCATGTCGGGGCCCCCGCAGCTGAAGAGCTTGAAGAAGTGGCGGGTCGTCTGCGGCTGGGGGAGTGCGGGGGTCATGTCGGGGCCCCCGCAGCTGAAGAGCTGGAAGAAGTGGCGGGTCGTCTGCGGCCTGGGGGAGTGCGGGGGCCATGTCGGGGCCCCCGCAGCTGAAGACCAGTCACGGCAATGCGCGCGCGCCGCGCGTCGACAGCGTGAACACCGCCAGCGCCGACAGCCCGGTGAGCGCGATGGCGATCGCGCAGACGTAGATGGCCACGTAGGAGCCCGTGCGGTCGAACAGGATCCCTGACAGCCAGGGGCCGAGCGCGGCGCCCAGGTTGTTGCCGATGCCGAGCAGGCCGAAGATGACGCCGTAGTGGGCCGGCGGCGCGAGGCGGCCCAGCAGCACGGTCACGATGCTGGCGCGCGAGCCCAGCGGCAGGAAGAGGAAGAACACGTAGCCCGCGGCGAGGGCCCAGAGCGGCCGCACCTCCATGCCGAGCAGGCAGAGCATCCCCACCAGCGAGCAGGAGAACGAGAGGAATCCCGCGGTCGGGCCACCGAAGCGATCCGCCACGAGACCGGCGAGCGCCCGCCCGCACCCGGCCAGGATGCCGCCGATGGCCAGCAGCATCGAAGCCTGGGCGACGGTGAATCCACGCGCGGTGAAGTAGAGCGCGTGCTGCGTCGTCGCGAGATAGCCGAATAGCGGCGGCGTCGTGAACATCACGAGCAGGCTCCAGAAGCCGAGCGAGCGGACGATGCTCGAGACGGTGACGGCCGCCTCACCGGGCCGCGCCGCGCCCCAGGCGGACACCGACTGCAGGCGCGTGGGGTGGCTCCGAAGCGCCCAGGGAATCACGCACAGGACGATGGCTGCGTAGCACCAGAACGCCTGCCGCCAGCCCCAGTGGGTGATCACCCACTGCGCGGGCGGGGCCAGGGCGTAGGCGGCCATCGAGCCGCCGAAGGCGATCCCGGTGGCGAGCCCGCGGCGCCTCACGTACGCATCGGCGATGAGGGCGGCGTGGGTCGTCATGCCGGTCAGGCCGAGGCCGATGCCGCCGAGGCCGCCCAGTGCGGCGAGGAACAACGGCAGCGTCGGAGCCAGGCTGCCCAGGATCATCCCGATGGCGACGGCGGCGAGGCCGAGGCTCACCAGCCAGCGGGGATTCCAGCGGGCCACCAGGTAGCCGGCGACCGGGCTCAGCACCGCGCCTCCCACCCAGAGCAGCGAGGCGGCGGACGCGGTGGCCCCGCGCGAGCCGCCGAACTCGGCGAGCAGGGCGGGTAGGAACACCGGGAAGGTATTGGTGAGTCCGGCCACCAGGAGCATGGTCGTGAAGGCAAGCCACAACCGCTGGCTGGCGAGGGACTCCGCCACACGAGTCACCCGAGGGTTGACGCTGGCGGTGGGAGCCGAACGACCGAGGTGGGGGTCGGGCCCGGGGGGCCCGGAGCGAGGCTCAGTCGTCCGCCTCGGCGCGCTTCATGGCCTTGCGGCGCTTCTTGCGCGCCTCGGCCTGCTTGCGCTTCCGCTTGACGGACGGCTTCTCGTAATACGCCCGCTTCTTCATCTCCTTGAAGAGCCCATCCTTCAACATGAGCTTCTTCATGGTTTTGAGCGCAGACTCGACCTGGTTGTCGTGCACCTCGATGCGCATGGAGGCACGGTACTCGGAGGGCGGTCCGCTGTCAATGCCTGACTCGAGCCGTCTATGGTAGGGTACGCCCCGAGTCATGGCCACCGACAACCAGGTGATGCGCACCGCGCGGTTGCGCCACGACCAGGCCGTGGGCCACCTCCATGCCTACGACCTCGCTCCGATCGCGGCCCAGCTGAAGACGGACCACGCCTGAGGGGCACCGCATGGGTGTGCCCGCTCGCCTGCCCCTGGCCCTCGCGCCCACCCCGATCCTCCGGCTCGACCGGTTCTCGCGTCGCCTCGGGATGGACCTCTATGTCAAGCGTGACGACCTGACCGGTCTGCTCGAGTCCGGCAACAAGATCCGCAAGCTCGAGTTCCTGGTGGGTGACGCGCTGGAGCAGGGCGCCGACACCCTGATCGCGGGCGGCACGCCGCAATCCAACGGCTGCCGGGCCGTGGCCGCGGTGGCCGCGCGGCTCGGCCTGCGCGCCCGGCTCGCGGTGCAGGGGCCGCGCTCGCCGGTCTACGACGGCAACCTGCTCCTGGACCGTCTGCTCGGCGCCGAGGTGCGCTACTGCGCCGACGGAGAAACGGTGGCCGACGTGATGACCGCGCTGGCCGAGGACGTGCGCGAGCGGGGCGGACGGCCGTACCTCATTCCGGAGAGCGGCGCCAACGAGATCGGGGCGCTCGGCTATCTCGAGTGCGCGGTGGAGCTGGCCGAGCAGATTCACCACGGGGCGCCGCGCTTCGACTCGGTGGTGATCAGCGCGTTCACCGGCGGCAGCCAGGCGGGCTTGCTGCTGGGCAAGCAGCTCGCGGGCCTGCCCGGCGAGATCGTGGGCGTGCCCATCGCGTCACCGCCCGAGCGGGTGCGCCAGCACGTCGAGCGCACGATGCGTGCGGCCATCCACCGCTACGGCTTCGCCATCGAGGTGCCGAAGGCGGTGCATCTGCTCCAGGGCGATTGGCCGGCCGACCGCGGCGACGTGGCCGACGCCGAGCTCGGCCTGGTCGCGGAGGTCGCGCGCGAGGAAGGCATGGTGCTGGACCCGGTGTACACCGCGCGGGGCTTTCGCGCGCTGGTCTCGACCCTCACGCGCGATCGGAAGGCGCTGGGTCAGCGGGTGTGCTTCATCCACACGGGAGGGCTCTACAGCGTGTTTCCGTTCCGAGAGCGGCTGACCGCTCTGATCGATCGGGCGGCCGAACAATAAGGACTGCTAGATGGTGTAGGTCTTGCCCTGCTCGAGGATGTGGATGCGGGTCGGATCGATGTTCGCCAGCTCCTCCGCCGTCTCCTGATAGAGCTGGGGTTTGATGTGGTAGACCCAGATCGGGATGTCCTGCGGCATCTTGTCGATCTCCTGCCGCAGCATCTCCGGAGTGAGGTGGCCGGAGGCCTTGGCCAGGGTCACCAGCCTGTTCGGGAATGCGGTCTCCACGATCAGCGCCTTGAGCCCGCGCATCTCGCGCGCGACCTGCCAGATTCGCCGGGTCGGGCCGGTGTCGCCGCTGAAGACGAAGCCCGTCTCGCCATCGTGGATCACGAAGCCGGTGGTGGCGACGGTGTGCTCGACCGGCACCGGCGTCACCCAGAGCTGACCCACTCGCGACTCCGCTTCCTCCGGCAGGGTGCGGAATCCGAGCACCGCCTGGTCCGCGGACGGGATGTTGGTGAAGTCGGGCCAGAGCACGTCGTTGAAGGCGTGGGTGCGCAGCGAATCGACCACGGGGGCGATGCTCGAGGCGATGACGCGCCGGTCGGCGGCGACCATCGCCAGGGTGTCGGTCAGGAAGGCGAGGCCCGCGGTGTGATCGAGGTGGGCGTGGGTCAGGAGCGCGTGCTGGATCTCGATCTGCTCGGGCACCGAGAGCGCGCCGCCCACGGTGCCCGCGTCGACCAGGACCCGTTCGTCGACCAGGAAGGCGGAAGGCCGCTGCCCCTGGCCTTCGCTTCCGAACGTCCCGAGCACCTTGATCTTCAATCGGCGCCTTTTGCCTTCACCGAGGCCTCCATGCAGGCGGTGGTTCTCCCGGTCGAACGGTTCGATTCGCAGATCCTAGTTTAGCAGCCGGAACCCGGTCAAGCGGCGGGAATTGGACACACCGGTCGCTCGCAACTTCGCATCCGGCCGGGCAGAATCGACGCACGCGCAGGGCTCAGTCGCAGCTCGCGGTGGTCTGGAAGCGGGCCGAGAACTCCTGCAGCTCGCGGCACGGGTCGACGTGACCCCGGGCGACGGTGGCGTCACCGCGCTGGACCGCAAGGACCACGCTCTTGAGGTAGGCGTATTGGAGCCGGACGGCGTCCGGGTAGCTGTGGCCCCACCCGGTCATGAGCAGCTCGACGCTGGCCACGTAGGCCTCGACCTCGCACTCGTGCTGCCGATCCCGGCAGCGGTCGTCCGTGTGACCCAGGACGAAGTGGGCCAGCTCGTGGCTCAGCACCGCCTGGGCGATGTAGTCCTCGGCCAGCACGGGCCGGTTAACCACGATGGCCCCGGGCCGACCGATGCCGGCCAGGGCGGTGCGGCGCTGGTAGTAGGCGGCAGGATGGCCGGCGTTGATCAGAGCCGGGTCGGACCCGACCTGCACCGACGGCGGCCGGCCCGCGATCTCGCGCGAGGTCAACACGCGCTGTGCCGCCCGCTCGTACTCGTCGACGCGAGCCCGCTCGGCGTCGGAATAGGGCGGGGTCATCCGCGCAGCGCAGCCCGTGAGCGCCAGGGCCAGCACCGTGATGAGAGCCGCGAGCGTCGGCCGGGTTCCGTGCATCCCGTCAAGCATGGCACGGCTGCGTCATTTAAATACCCGGTTGCCCGGTCGGCGACGTGGCGTCCCCTCCGGGGCCTGTGGCATACTTCCGACGTGATCTTTCAGCAAGTTCTCAACGAGGAAGCGGGCTGTCTCTCGTACCTGATCGGCTGCTCGCAGGCCGGCCAGGGCGTGATCGTGGACCCCGCCCGCGACCGGGTGGATGACTACGTGGCCATGGCTCGCAAGAAGGGGCTCACGATCACCGACATCATCGAGACGCACGTCCACGCCGACCACGTCTCGGGCAATCAGGCGCTCTCGGCGAAGACCGGCGCGCGCATCCACATCCATCCGGCGGCCAACGCCGCGTTCGCGCACGACCCGGTGGAGCATGGTCACGAGCTGCGCGTGGGCCGCGTGGCCCTGCAGGTCATCCACACGCCCGGCCACACCCCGGACAGCATCGCGCTGCTCGTGACCGATCTGAGCCGCGGCCGCGAGCCCTGGTTCGTGCTCACCGGCGACACCCTCTTCGTGGGCGACGTGGGCCGCCCGGATTTCGGCGGCGAGCAGGCGGCGGCCCGTCTGTACGCGAGCCTCACCGAGCGGCTCCTGGGTCTGCCCGATAGCGTGGAGGTGTACCCCGCGCACGGCGCCGGCTCGAGCTGCGGGCGGGCCATGTCGAGCAAGACCGCCACGACCATCGGCTTCGAGCGGCGCTTCAACGCCGCGCTGCAGGCGAGCGGGGTCGAGGACTTCGTCCGCAAGCTCATGTCCGGCCTGCCGCCCAAGCCGCCCAACTTCGATCGGATCATCGCGCGCAATCGGGCACAGGCCCTGCCGCCGACCGGCCCGCCGCGTCCGCTCTCGGCCGCGCAGACCCGCGAGGCCGTGGACAAGGGCGCCTACGTGCTCGACGTGCGTAGCCCCGAGGAGTTCGGCGACGCGCACATCCGCGGCGCGATCAACGTGTGGATCGAGAGCCCGCAGTTCGCCAATCGGGTGGGGCTGTTCGTGCCCGCAGAGGCGCCGGTGGCGCTGGTGGTGGCCAGTCCGACCGACCTCGACCGCGCGGTGCAGGGACTCTCGCGCATCGGCCTCGACACGATCGCCGGGCACCTGCAGTGGGGCATGACCGAGTGGAAGAGCCAGGGCCTGCCCGTCGAGCGGGTGCCGCAGATCTCGGTGCACGATCTGGCGACCATGAAGGACGAGCGGGCCGATCTGGTGGTCATCGACGTGCGGGAGCTGTCGGAGTGGGACGAGGGGCACATCGACGGCGCGCTGCACGTGCCCATGTCCGAGGCGCTGGCCCGCAAGGACCTGGTGCCCGACGGCCGCCCCAAGGCGGTGCTGTGCGCGGGCGGGCTGCGCTCGAGCACGGTGATCAGCGCGCTGAGCCGCGCCGGGCTCACCAACTTCCACAATGTCATCGGCGGGATGACCGCCTGGCAGAAGGGCGGCTACAGCACGGTGAAGCGTTGACCGCCGAGCCCTTCGACTATCCGACGATGGCGCGGGCCCTGATCCTCGGCGACAAGGACACGGTGGCCAAGAAGACCCGGGAAGGCCTCGACCTCTGCATGGACCCGAAGGACCTGATCTTCCGCGGGCTCATCCCGGGCATGGACGTGGTCGGCGAGAAATTCCGCCGCAACGAGTACTACGTGCCTCAGGTGCTGCTGTCTGCGCGGGCGATGTACGCGGGCCTCGACCTGCTGAAGCCGCTCATCACGCGGGCGGGCGGAGAGGGCCAGAACCTCGGCGTGGTGGTCATCGGCACCGCGCAGGGGGACCTCCACGACATCGGCAAGAACCTGGTGGCGATGATGCTCGAGGGCGCGGGCTTCAAGGTGGTCAACCTGGGGCGCGACGTCGCGCCCGAGAAGTTCGTGGCCGCAGTGAAGGAGCACGACGCCCAGATCGTCGGCATCTCCGCCCTCATGACCACCACCATGCCCGCGATGAAGCGCACCATCGACGCCCTGGAGAAGGCGGGCCTCCGCGAGCGGGTGAAGGTGATGATCGGCGGCGCGCCGGTCAACCAGGCCTACGCCGACGAGATCGGCGCCGACGGCTACGCCAAGGACTCCACGCTGGCGGTGGTCCGGGCCAAGGAGCTGCTCGGCGTGCCGGTGAACGCCTGATGGCGGCGCGGGCCCTCGGCTGGGAGATCGTCGATCGTGTCCGGGCCGGCGAGCGCCTCGTGTTCGACGGCGGCTACGGCACCGCGCTGTTCGACGCCGGCCTCGGGGACGGTCACTGTCCCGAGCTGTGGAACGACACGCACCCCGACGTCGTCCGCGGCATCCACCGCGGCTACTTCGAGGCGGGCTCGCAGCTGGTCGAGACCAACACCTTCGGGGGCACCGCGCTCAAGCTGCACGAGTACGACGAGCGCTACGGCCACGACATGGGCGCGCGCACCCGCGAGCTGAACGAGAAGGGCGCGCGCCTCGCCCGCTCCGTGTGTCCGGGCGGCGGCTACATCGCGGGCTCCATCGGGCCGACGAGCTACCTGCCGGTGGACTACGGCGTCGGCGAGAACGTGGCGACCGACGAGGAGTACTTCGAGGCGTTCCGGGAGCAGGCCCTGGCCCTCGCCGAGGGCGGGGTGGATTGCTTCGCGGTCGAGACCATGATGTTCCCGCAGGAGGCGATCGCGGCGATCCGGGCCTGCAAGGCGGTCGCGGACCTGCCGGTGTCGGCGACCATGTTCTTCCAGTACGAGGAGCTGCACGACCGCGATCGGACCATGTGGGGCGAGAGCCCGGCCGACGTGGCCCGCCAGCTCATCGACGCGGGGGCGGACGTGGTGGGCATGAACTGCGGGCGCGGACCGGACCGGGCCATCGTGATCATCCGCGAGATGCGCCAGGTCACCGACGTGCCGCTGATCGCGTATCCGAATGCGGGCCTGCCGATCACCACCGGGGGCCGGACGACCTACGAGCTCGGGCCCGAGGCGATGGCCAAGGACTACCCCGCGCTCCTCGACGTCGGCTGCAGCATCGTGGGCGCCTGCTGCGGCTCGGGGCCCGAGCACATCCGCCTGATCGCCGACGTGGTTCGCTCCCGTCGGGCGCGGTGACCGCGGCGCTCTCGGTTCTCTCCTCCGAGCCCGCCGTCCTCGAGGGGCTCCCGCTGTCGATCGACCGCGACGAGGTCCTTCGCTTCCAGGGCTACCAGAAGGGCGTCGACCGGCCGAGTGCCGAGGTGCTGGCGATCTTCGACGAGGCGTTGGCGCTGGGCGAGCGCCTCATGGCGCCGCGTCTGGTGTACCGGGCGGTGGCCGTCACCGGCGGCGCCGCGGACCTGATCGAGGCGGGAGGCGAGACGCTGCACATCCCGCAGATCGGCCGGCTCTGGGGGCCGATCGAGGCGGTGGGCGCGGGCATCTGCACGGTGGGCGACGCCATCGAGACGCGGGTGCGCGATCTCTTCGAGGCGCGCGAGTTCCCGCTCGCGGTGATGCTCGACAGCGTGGGCTCGGCCGCGGCCGAGAGCCTGGCCGAGTACGCGAACGACCTGCTCTGCCAGGTCGCGATCCCCGCGCGGCTCCGCGTCACCAACCGCATCAGTCCCGGATACGCCGGATGGGACACCGCGGAGCAGGCCCGGCTCTTCCGGCTGTGTTCGGGCGCGGGCATCGGGGTGAGCCTCAACGCGGCCTGCTTCATGACTCCCGCCAAGAGCATCAGCTGGCTCGTGGGAGTGGGCCGGGAAGCCCGCGTCGATCATTACTTCACCCAGTGCCGCCGGTGCTGGATGCGGGACTGCGCCTACCGGCGGGCTCCCGCCGCGGTGACCGTGCGGGCGGGGTGAGGCTGGTGATAGGCTGAAGGACTGATGGGCGCCAACGTGATCCTGGTCGGCTTCATGGGGGCGGGGAAGTCGTCGGTGGGGCGGTTGCTGGCCCGTCGGCTGGGCCGCTGCTTCGTCGAGACCGACGACATGATCACCGCCCGCGAGGGGCGATCGATCCCCGAGATCTTCGCCGAGCGCGGCGAGGCTCACTTCCGCGCGCTCGAGGAGGAGACGATGCGGCTCCTCGCGCTCAAGTCGGGCGACGTGATCGCCACCGGCGGCGGACTGTGCTGCCGCGCGGGCCGGCCGGAGGCGCTCAAGGCGCTCGGCACCGTGGTCTGGCTGCGCGGCGACTTCGACGCCCTCTACGAGCGTGCCCGGCGCGCCGGCGAGCGCCCGATGCTGAGCGGCCGCGGACGCGACGACGTCGAGGCCCTCTACCGCGCGCGCGAGCCGTACTATCGCCAGGCCGACGTCACGGTGGACACCACCGGAATCGGGCCCGATCAGGTCGTCGCGCGTGTGGTCCTGGCCCTGCGCGACCGGCTCGCCTCGCCGGCCACCAAGGGCCGCGGCGAGGCGGCCGGGTAGTCGCTATGCCGTCGCCGCTTCTGACCCGCCTCGCCGAGCGGCCGCTGCTGTGCGACGGGGCCATGGGCACGATGCTCTACGCGCGCGGGGTCACCCTCGACGCGTGCTTCGACGTGCTGAACCTGAACGATCCCAAGCTCGTGCAGTCGATTCACTCGGAGTACATCGGGGTGGGCGCCGACGTCATCGAGACGAACACCTTCGGCGCCAACCGCTTCAAGCTCGCGATGCACGGCCTGCAGGCGCGAGTGCGGGAGATCAACCTGCGCGGGGCGAAGCTGGCGCGGGACGTGCGCGAGAGCATGGGCCGCGACGTGCTCGTGCTGGGATCGATCGGGCCGCTCGGCAAGTATCTGACCCCGATCGGCACCATCGAGCCGGCGGAGGCCCGCGACGCCTTTCGCGAGCAGGCCGAGGGGCTCCTCGAGGGCGGAGTCGACGCCTTTCTCATCGAGACCTTCTCCGACCTGACCGAGGTGGGGATGGCGGTCGAGGCGGTGCGCGCGATCTGCGACCTGCCGATCGTCACCCAGCTGGCCTTCACCGACGACGGGGTGACCTTCACCGGCCGTGCGCCCGCCGAGGTGGTGCGGGCGCTGCGCGATCTGCCCATCCAGGCGATCGGGGCCAACTGCTCGGTGGGCTCGAGCGTGCTGTTCGACATCCTCGAGCAGATGCTGCCGGAGACCGGTGCCCTGCCGGTCGCCATCCAGCCCAACGCGGGGCTGCCCAGCCGGGTGGGCGAGCGGCTCATGTACCTGTCCTCGCCCGCCTACATGGCCGACTACGCGGCTCGCATGATCGGCAGCGGCGCGCGGCTGGTGGGCGGCTGCTGCGGGACCACGCCCCAGCACATCCGGGCGATGCGCGAGGCGCTCGATCGCGTGGCCCCGCAGCGGGCCACCGCCCGCGTGGAGCCGGTGCGCCGGGCGCGGCCGGAGCCGGCCGAGCCGAGCGGGCTCGCCACCGCGGCCGCGCCCACGCTGCTGCAGCGCAAGCTCGGCGCCGGCGAGTTCCTGGTCACCGTCGAGCTCGATCCGCCGCGCGGCCACAACATCGAAAAACTGGTGCAGGGCGCCAAGCTGCTCAAGGAGCGGGGCGTCGAGATCGTCGACATCAACGACGGGTCCCTCGGCCGCGTGCGGATGTCCGTGCTCCCCACCGCGATGCTGGTGCACGAGGCCACCGGGCTCGACATCAACATGCATTTCACGTGTCGCGACCGGAACCTGATGGGCATCCAGGCCGATCTCCTGGGCGCCCACGCGGTCAACATCCGCAACATCCTGGCCATGACCGGCGACCCGCCGCGCACCGGCGACTACGTCAACGCGACCGCGGTGTTCGACGTGGACGCCATCGGCCTCATCCGCATCCTGTCCGGCATGAACCGCGGCCTCGACGCCACCGGCGCGTCGATCGGGGAGCCCACGTCGTTCTGCGTGGGGGTCGCGCTCGACCCGGGCGCGGCGGAGCCGACGCGCGAGATGGAGCGGTTCCTGGCCAAGGTCGAGGCGGGTGCCCGCTGGGTGCAGACGCAGCCGCTCTACGATCTGGAGGTGCTGGAGCGGTTCTTCGCGCGCAGCCGCTCCCCGATCCCCTTGCTGGTCGGGCTCATGCCGCTGCACTCCTCGCGCCATGCCGAGTTCCTGCACAACGAGGTGCCCGGGATCACGGTGCCGGACGCCGTCCGGGCCCGTATGAAGGATGCCGGCGAGCGGGGATTGCGCGTCGGGATCGAGATGGCCCAGGAGCTGCTGCGCGACATGCACGCCCGCCACGCGGGCGCCTATCTCATGCCGTCCTTCGGGCGCTTCGAGGTGGTCGCCGAGGTGCTGGACGCGCTGCACTGACATGCCGGCCATGCACGAGATCGGAGCCGCCGAGGCGGCCCGACGTATCCGGTCCGGCGCGCTGTCGCCGTCCAACCTGCTGGCCGCCTGTCTCCGGCGCATCGACGCGGTCGAGTCGGCGGTGGGCGCCTGGGCGCGGCTCGATCGCGACGCGGCCGCACGGGTGGCGGTGCAGCGGGACATCGAGGCCCGCGAGGGCCGCTTCATGGGCCCACTCCACGGCGTGCCGATCGCGCTCAAGGACATCTTCGACGCGGCGGGCGTGCCCACCGCCGGCGGCGCTCCGGCCTGGGCCGTCCGCACGCCGACCACCGACGCGGACTCGGTGGCCCGGCTGCGGGGAGCGGGGGCGGTGCCGATGGGCAAGCTCGCCACTACCCCGTTCGCCTACTTCGATCCGAGCGCCACCCGCAACCCGTGGAATCCCGAGCACACGCCGGGCGGCTCCTCGAGCGGGCCCGCGGCGGCGGTGGCCGCGCGCATGGTGCCGCTGGCCCTCGGCTCGCAGACGATCGGCTCGATCCTGCGGCCCGCCGCGTACTGCGGTGTGGTCGGCTTCAAGCCGACGCATGGCCGGATCAGCGCGAACGGCGTGATGCGATTGGCCGAGAGCCTGGACCACGTGGGGATCTTCGCGCGGACCGTCGAGGACTGCGCGCTGGCCCTCTCGCTGCTCGCGGGCCGCGCCGAGGGCGATCGAGGGGCGCGCGCGGCGGGGGCGGAGGACTACGTCGCCGCGATCGCCGACGCGGCCGCTCCGCGCATCGGCGTCCTCGCCTCCCTGATGGCGCAGGCGACGCCGGGGATGGGCAAGCACCTCGAAGCCGTGATCCAGACCCTCGAGTCCGCCGGGGCCCGGCTCGTCGAGGTGACGCTGCCGCCCTCGTTCCCCGTGCTCGCGGAGGCCGGCACGACCGTGCTGCGCGCGGAGGCGGCCGCCGCCCATGCCGGGCTCTACGCGCGGCACGGAGGCGAGTACCCCCCGCGGATCAAGGAGCTGATCGAGGCGGGCCATCGCGTCGCGGCCACCGAATACCTGGCCGCGCAGGCGGCGCGGCACGCGGCGCGGGCGGATCTCGACGCGGTCGCCGGCCGGTACGACGCCTTGCTGGCCCCGACCATCGGTGCGCCGGCCCCTCGCGGGCTCACGGCCACCGGGGATCCATCCTTCTGCGCGCCGTTCAGCTTCGCGGGCCTGCCGACCCTGGCCCTGCCGACCACGGTCGATGGATCCGGTCTGCCGCTCTCCGCGCAGCTCATCGGCCGGGCGTGGGGCGAATGCCGCGTGCTGGCGGCCGCCGCGTGGTGCGAGCGCGCGATCGCCTTCGACGCGGCGCCGCCGCTCTGAGGGTGACGCGATGAAGATCGGGCGCCTCTTTCCCGACCTGCTGGCCACCCTGGGTCATGCCGCCTCCTCCGAGGCGGGCTTCGCCCGGACCCTGAAGCAGCTCGTGACGCTCTCCGGCGCGCGCGCCGGCGCGCTGCGCGTGCAGCCGCCGGACGCCGCCGCCATCGAGGTCGTGGTCGGGGCCCGTCGCGGCTCGCCGCTCGAGCGGTGGCTGCGCAAGCGCCTCGACCAGCTGCCTCGGGGGTTGGGCCTCGAGAAGCTGTCGGAGTCACCGCCCGGGCTGCGCGTGCGCGACGCCACCGCGCTGTCCGCCGTGCTGGGCGACTCCGCGCGCCCGGCCGGCCAGCTGGTGCTGGTGGGGCCGGGCGGCTCGCGCGGGCTCAACCGGGAGACGATGCCGCGCAGCTTCGCGCGGGAGTTCGGTCACGCGCTGGAGCACGTGTGGCGGCTCCATCGGCGCACTCTGCGGCTCGAGGTCATCAACCGGGTGACCGCGCTCACCGTCACCCCGCTCCCGCTGGACCGGATCTACGAGAAGATGGCGGAGGCGGTGGACCGGCTCATCCGCTTCGACGGCCTCACGGTCGCCCTGCTCGACCGGGAGCGCGGGGAGATCCGGGTGCTCGACATCGCGGTGCGCACCTCGTCCGACGTGTTCGATTTCCGGATTCCGGTCGCGGGCACCCTGGTGGATTCGGTGGCCAGCCAGCAGTCGCCCCGTCGGATCGACGACGCGAGCACGGACCCGTCGCTGTCCCCGGTGAGCCGGGATCTGCTCTCGCGCCGCGGGTTCCGGTCCATGATCGTGGCCCCGCTGCTCTCCCAGGGTCAGGTCATCGGCACGCTCAACGTCACGCACCGGCAGCCCGGCGCCTTCACCGACGCCGACGTGGAGGTGCTGGTGGAGGTGGCGCGCCCCCTCGCCTCCGCCATCGAGCACACCCGGCTGCACGCCGAGACCCTGCGTCGGGCCGAGGAGCTGGCCGCGCTCAACCGCACCAGCCAGCTCATCACCGCCCGGCTCGACCTGCCGTCGGTGCTGGAGACCATCAGCCGCTCGGTGACCGCGCTGATGGGCAGTACCGGCTGTGGCATCGGCCTCATGAACGCCGGGGGCGACCGCATCGAACACGCCGCCGCGCACGGCTTCCGGACCGTGGAGTGGCGGAATCTCTCGGTGCCGGTGGGCGAGGGCATCATCGGCCTGGCCGCCTCCACCGGACGCACCGTGCGCGCGGACGATCTCCACCAGGATCCGCGATCGGCTCGTCGGGACGTCGACGAGAAAGAGGGTATTCGCGCGTTGCTGAGCGTGCCGCTGCGGGTGGGCGGACAGATCATCGGCGTCATCTCGGCCTTCTCGACCGCGCCGGGGGCCTTCGGCGATCGCCACCAGACCTTGCTGGAGAGCTTCGCGGACCAGGCGGGCATCGCGATCCAGAACGCCCGGCTCTTCGAGGAGACGCAGCGGCGCGCCCGCGAGACGCAGGCCCTGCTGCGCGCGGGTCACGCGGTGAACCAGAGCCTGGAGGTGGGCGAGACGGTGGGGCTCATCCTGCACCAGGCCCGCGAGGTGCTGGAAGTGCAGTCGTGCGGGCTATTCACGCTCGACGCGGCGAGCGGCCAGCTCATCGCCACCGCCAGTCTCGATCTCCCGCCCGAGGACCTCGCGGCGATCCGTCTCCGGGTCGGCGAGGGGATCACCGGGGTGGCGGTGAAGGAGCGCCGGCCGGTGCAGACCACCGACCTCTACCGCGACCCGCGGGTGGCCTATCCGCAGTCCGGGCTGCGCTCGATGCTGGCCGCGCCGCTGATCGTGGGTGATCAGGCGATCGGGGCGCTCACCGTGCTGCGCACCGACGTCCACCACTTCACCGCCGAGGAGGAATCGCTCGTGTCCGCCTTCGCCGATCAGGCCGCCATGGCCCTGGAGCACGCGCGCCTCTTCAGCTCGGTCCGCACCTACTCCGAGCGCCTGGAAGCGATGGTGGAGGCGCGGACCCACGAGCTGGACGAGGAGAAGCGCTTCGTGGAAGTCGTGCTGGAGACGATGCCGCTCGGCCTCTTCGTCCTCGACGCCGAGCTGCGCGTGATCAGCGTGAACCGCGAGGGCGCGGCGCTCGTTCCGGTGGAGCCCGCGGCCCGGCGCCCGTTCGCGGACCTCATGCCCCCCGCCAAGGTGGAAGGGGTCCGCGCGTTCCTGGAATCGGCGGTGACCGCGCGAGCGGTGCGGCACCTCGAGCAGGAGCTGGCCGCCGGGGGCGAGACCTTGACCGTTCGCCTGACCGCCACGCCGCTGCGGGCGCCGCGGGCCACCCATCTGCTGGTGCTGGTCGAGGACATCACGCTGCCCAAGCGGCTGGAGCGGCAGATGCTGCTGACCGAGCGGCTCACCACCGCGGGCCGCCTGGCCGCCGGCGTGGCCCACGAGCTGAACAACCCGCTCGCCACCATCGCGGGCTGCGCGGAGGCGCTGAAGGAACGGGCGGACGATCCCAGCCTGCAGGGCCTGAACGCGTTCAAGGACTTTCCCGGCTATCTCTCCCTGATCGAGGAGGAGGCCTTCCGCTGCAAGGAGATCACCGGGAGCCTGCTCCACTTCATGCGCGACCCGGGCAGCCGGCGCGCCCCGACCGACCTCAACGTGCTGGTGGACAAGGTCCTGGAGCTGATCGGGCACCAGCCGCGCTACGCGCACAGCCGGTTTCTCCGTCGGCTGGATCCGGAGATGCCCGACGTGGTCGCCAACGACGGCCAGCTGCGTCAGGTGTTCCTCGGCCTGGTCAGCAACGCGCTCGACGCGATGGACGGGCGCGGGACCTTGACGATCGCGACCCGCCGGCGGAACGCGCGCGAGGTCGAGGTCGCCTTCGCGGACGAAGGCCCCGGCATTCCCGATCACATCCTGCCGCGGGTGTTCGATCCCTTCTTCACCACCAAGCCCCCCGGGCAAGGCACCGGTCTCGGCCTCGCCATCGCGCAAGGCATCGTGGCCGATCACGACGGCCGCTTCGAGGTGGACACCCGCGTCGGGGCCGGCACCACCTTCCGGGTCATCCTGCCCGTCCACCCCGACGCCCACCCGGCCCGGCCATGACCGCTCCGATCCGGGTGCTGGTGGCCGACGACGAGAAGAACCTGCGCGAGCTGCTGGTGCGCGAGCTGGGACGGAAGGGGCACGCCGCGGTCGGCGTCGCGGACGGACGGGCCGCGCTGGATCGGCTGCGCGAGGAAGCGCCCGAGGTCCTGCTGCTCGACATGAAGATGCCGAACGTGGAAGGGATCGACGTGCTGCGGGAGCTGCAGGGCTTCCCGGAGCCGCCCCAGGTCATCGTCATGACCGGCTTCCAGGACGTGACCACCGCGGTCGAGGCGATGAAGCTGGGGGCCTACGACTACCTCACCAAGCCCGCCCGCATCGAGGAGCTGGACATCCTGATCCGCAAGGCGGCCGAGAAGGGCCGGCTCGTGCGGCAGAACGTGGTGATGCGCGGCCAGCTCGAGGAGCCCGGCTACCAGAGCCTCATCACCGGCAGCCCCCGGATGGACGAGGTGCTGCACCTCATCGACCGCGTGGCTCCTACCGACTCGTCGGTGCTGGTGCTGGGCGAGAGCGGCACCGGCAAGGAGCTGGTGGCGCGCGCCATCCACGACCGCTCGGCGCGGGCTCAGCAGGCCTTCGTGCCGATCCACTGCGGGGCGCTCGCGCGCGAGGTGCTGGAGAGCGAGCTGTTCGGCCACGAGAAGGGCGCCTTCACCGGCGCGGTGGCCACCAAGGCGGGCCTGATCGAGCTGGCCGACGGCGGCACCCTGTTCCTCGACGAGATCGGGGAGATGGAGCCGGAGAGCCAGGTGAAGTTGCTCCGGGTGCTCGAGTCGTACGCCTTCTTCCGGGTCGGCGGCACGCGGCGGCGCACGGTGGACATGCGGCTGGTCGCCGCCACCAACCGCGACCTCGCGGAGGCGATCAAGACCGGGGAGTTCCGGCAGGACCTCTTCTACCGCATCAACACCATCACGATCACCCTGCCGCCCCTGCGCGAGCGGCCCGAGGACATCCGCCGACTCGCCGAGCACTTCCTCGAGCAGAACGCCACCTACGGGCGGAAGCGTCTCTCCGACTCCGCGATGGATTGCCTCGAGCGCTACCGCTGGCCCGGCAACGTCCGCGAGCTGCAGCACGCGGTGCAGCGGGCGGTGATCCTCTCGCAGGGCGACCTCATCCAGCCCACCGACCTGCCCGAGGAGGTGCGGGGCGGCCGGCCGTCCGCCGCCTCGCCGGGCGGCAGCCTCGAGGACATGGAGCGCCAGCACATCATCTCCACCCTGCGCAGCGTCAGCGGTCACCGCGCGAAGGCGGCCACCGTGCTGCGGATCGACCCGAAGACGCTCTACCGCAAGATCCAGGCGTACGGGATCACGCCCGAGCACTATCGCTAGGCGCGGCGGGTGGGCGGCGCGAGATCTTCCGGGCGCGGCGGGCGAAACGTCAGGTCGAAGGCCAGCCAGCATAGCTTGGAGAACGGGTAGAAGAAGATCGGCGCCGCGATCATGCCCGCGATGCCGACGTAGTAGAGGGTGTCCCAGGGCGGATGCGGCCAGGTCCAGATCAGGAACAGGGTCAGGCCGACCGCGAACACCGACTCCGCGAAGGCCATGTTGAACACGATCGCGCCCAGGAAGTAGTCGGGCTCGCCGCGATCGAGGCGCAGCCGGCAGCGCGGGCATGCGGGGCGCACGGCGAACCAGCGCACCGTCACCGGGCCGGCGCCACAATTCGGGCACCGGAGCCGCAGGGCGCGAGCCGTCCTCATCACCAGGTTGGCCATCGGCGAGCAGTATAGCCACGTGGCGCGTGCCGTCGCTCCATGGCGGGTGCCGTCTCGCCGCCGCACCCGCACTTGCGCGCGAGGCCGCCATAAATTGTCGACCGGTCCGGGCAGAACGCCCGGCTCCGCGCGGCCCGCGTCGTCGGCTCCGGCCAGAATCTCGTGTTATTTCGCAGGTTCCCGCAACGGGAGCGGCGTGGCACACGCCTTGTACCCATGGCCACGGTTCGAGACGCTCACATCAAAGGGGGAGACATGATTCGCGTACTGACGATTGACGGAAACCGGAGCCGGGCGCAGGCCCTGGCCATGGAGTGTCTGGAGCACGGGGTCGCGGTGCGCATGGCGGAGACGCTGTGCGAGGGCGTGCGCTACCTCGTCGACGCCCCGGTGTCGATGGTGCTGGCCGAGGCCGGGATGCTGCGCATGGCCGGCCCCGATCGGGCGCGGCTGTTCGAGCAGGTCGCGCCGGGCGTGCCGGTGGTGCTGACGGTGGACGCGGGCGCGCGAGTGGAGGATCTGGTCGACCTGAAGCTGCAGGGGTTCCACGTGGTGAGCCGGCCCTTCGCGCTGCGAGACCTGCTGGCGAAGACGGAGCTGCCGAGCAAGGCCGCGCCAATGAGCCGGGACACTCGCGCCCAGGTCGAAGCGGTCTGCGGATAGTCACCGCCGCGCCGTCTCGCGAGCGCGGTTCCCGCCGCGTGGCGCACGTCCGGGTCTTGATGTAGACTATGGCCCGATGCGTCGCCGCCGGCGGCGCCCTCGCCTCCGATATTGGCTCTTCCGAGTATTGGGGCGCGTACGGAGCGGAAGAGTGACCGAAGGAGAATCACATGGCTGCGAAACTCTACGTGGGCGGTCTGTCCTATTCCACGACGAGCGAGACGCTGCGGGAGTACTTCGCCCAGTGCGGCACCGTCGAGTCGGCCTCCGTGATCACTGACAAGTTCTCGGGTCAGTCCCGCGGTTTTGGATTCGTCGAGATGGCCACCGCCGAGGAGGCGCAGCGAGCCATCTCCGAGCTGAACGGCAAGGATCTGGACGGACGCAAGATCACCGTGAACGTCTCGAATCCCCGCACTCCGGGCTCGGGTGGTGGACGTGGCCCCGGCGGTCCGCGCGGCGGCGGACGCGGACCGGGCGGCCCGCGCGGTGGAGGCGGAGACCGCGGCGCCTACGGGGTGCCGCCCTCCAAGAAGCCGTTCCGCTGGTAGGCACTCCGAGCGTTTGAGCCCGAGGGCGCGGTGCGATCACCGCGCCCCTTCGCTTTGTCTCGAGGCGGTCGCTAGAAGATCCGCTCGTAGCGGCCGTAGTCGTGGGCCGCGTCCATGAACCACTTCACGATCTCGGGATTCGACCGCGGGGGGATCTCGCACGACGTCGAGAGGATGAAGCCGGAGTGCCGCGCCGCGGTGTCGATGCAGCGGCGGACCTCCGCCTCGATCTGCGCGTGGGTCGCCTTCTCGAACATGGTGGCGTCCACGTTGCCGATCGCGACCGCGCGCCCCTTGGCCACCTGCATGAAGCGCTCGAGCTGGTCCACGTGCAGGGCCGGGTCGCTCTGCTGGTCCAGATCGAAGGAGACGGTGGTGAAGCCGCACCCGATCAGGTCCTCGAAGATCGGGTAGGTCACCCCGCAGATGTGGGTGGTGACCCCCACCTTCTTGGCCTTGAAGTAGTCCACCAGCTCCTTGTGGTACGGGGCGATGAACTCGCGGTAGTTGTCCGGCGAGATCAGGCTGATCGAGGCGGTCGGCTCCGAGAACGACAGCCCGATGCGGGTCTTCACGATCGCGTCGCCCCAGATCTTGCAAAAGTCGGTCGAGATCCGCATGAGGTCGTGGATGAACTGCGGATCCTCGAAGGTATCGAGCAGCATCATCTCGGGATTGCGGAGCAGCATGGCGATCGTCCACGGACCGACCGCGACCGCGCCGGTGGCGGTGGGCGGCGCCGCCTTCACCAGGGCCTCGCACTGCTCGAGGAATCCGGGCAGGCGCGCGGTCTTGTACGGATCCGGCATCTGAAGCTTGGCCAGGCTCGCCTTGTCCTCGAGCAGGTGGGTCTCGATCGAGGGCACCACGTAGTCCGAGTACTTCACCCCGCAGCCGAAGGCCTCCGCCTCCTTGGCCAGATCGTTGTAGGCGAGCACCACGTCGGGCTGGTAGCGCTCGTAGTAGTTCATCATCGCGGTGATGGCCCGCGTCGGGTTGGTGCAGTACTCCTCGATGCTGAGCCCGTCGAGCGTGCCCGCGAACGACGCCACGATCGGGTAGACGGGCACCCGATCCGAGAACGAGCGCTTGTAGGCGGCCACGACCCGGTCGCGATTGATCAGGCTCGTCTTGCCCTTCTCGGCGTCCCAGAGCCGGTTCACCTCCATGTAGCGCGGTGGCAGCTTGGCCTCGTAATCCATGAACTGGGTGATCGGGTAGCGGATGCCGCCCTGATGGGTGCCGCGCAGGCCCTCGACGATCTCCTCCATCCGCGCCCACGGAATGGAGAACGCCATCTCGTGGTCCTGGGTCTGGCCGAAGATGCGATCGCCCGAGCAGGGCAGGATCACCTGCGGCTCGCCCGTCTTCATGGTGGTGACCACGATGTCCGCGCACACCGCGCGCCCTTCGAAGGAGGAGGTCAGCCGCCCGCCCCGCTTCCACAGCGCGGCCTGGGTGAGCCGCATCACCTGGGCCGGATTGGCGTAGACGCAGACCACGTGCGGCTCGAAGGTCGCGCGCTCGAGCGGGGCTACCAGCAGGCAGTGGTACTCGCCGGGCGCGAACTTGTCGATCGCGGCCTCCGATCGCTGGCCGGCCTGCTTGGTCTCGGTGTACATGCCCTCGCAGAGCGTGCCCACGTTGTAGATGGGCAGGGGCTTGTCGAAGCCGATGGCGGTGATGCCGAGCGAGCAGATGTGGTCCTCGCGGGTCAGCGCGATGGTCCAGCCGTAGCGTCGGGCCATGTCGATGACCTGGCAGCTCATGCTGAGCTTCTTGAAATCGCGGGCGGGACGGCGGGCCCGCTCCGGGATCTCCTCGCCCGGCTTCAGCATTCGGATCGCCACCGGGAACGTCTGCGGCCGCAGGTACGTCTGCAGCTCGCGGTCCGCCGTCGTCACATCGATCATGTGCGTCTCCTTGTCACGGAGGCTACGGGGGGGTGTTCGGCTTGTCAAGGGAACCGGCCCGCTTCCGCTACAATAGCGGCCCGATGGCGCGATACCGGATCATCCAGTGGCGTGACTTGCCGTCGCTCGTGGAGGCCGAGGACGGGGGCCCGACGGTGCGGGTGCCGCTCTCGCAGCGCTTCCAGGATCTGATCGACGCGGTCGCGATGCGGGAAGGGGCCACCGAGACCGACGCCTACCTGGAAGGCTGGGCGCCCGGCCCGGAGAGCGAGCGGCCGGGCGGCGCGGAGGCGGTGGCCCGGCAGGTCGCCGACGAGCTCGAGGCCGGCTTCCCCGAGCTCGTGCTGCGCCGGTTCGCCGGTCCGCCCCGCTAGGCGCGGCACCCCGTCCGGCGCCGACAGGCCCGCCGCGGCCCCGCCGGGCTATAATCCGCCCAGCCAATGAAGGCCGCGGAGCTGGTGCTTGCCTGCTTCTTGCTGTTCGGGGCGTGCCTGGTCTGGCCCCTGCTCTC
>DATFYA010000134.1 GCA_035315345.1 Candidatus Methylomirabilota bacterium | reverse complement strand
GAACGGAGCCAAGCTTACCGGCGAGGTACTCCGCGTTGTCAGTGCCGCCACCATCTCCCCCACCGCCGGCGCCAGCTTGAAGCCGTGGCCCGACATGCCCGCCGCGACAAAGAAGCCCTTCACCGGCGACTCGTCGAGAATTGGCATCCAGTCGGGGGTGATGTCGAAGGCTCCCGCATAGCCGCGGATGAAGCGGGTGTCGGCGAACGCGGGGATGGCCTGTGCGCTGCGGCTCAGCACCGACGCCGCCTCGTCGAAACCGGCCTCACTGCCGAGCAGTTCGGGATCCATCGGGTGCTCGGCCTCATCATCGGTCAGTGAGCCGATGATCGACAGGCTGCCGCTCTCCGGGCGCGCGTAGCTGCCGCCGGCGAGGTCGAGGTAGACACAATGCGCCGGACCGAAGTCAGGGCCACGTGCCACCGAGAACACCGGATGGCGGCCGACGATGATCGGCAGCTCGACGGACGCGAGCCGGGCAACCTGTGGCGCCCAGAGGCCGGCGGCATTGACCACGACGGGGGCGTCGATGTGATCGCCGACGGCCGTGGTCACGCCGACCACCCGTCCGCTCGCCTGCCGAATGGCTACGACTTCGGCGCCTTGCTCGATCGTCACGCCGCCCCGCCGCGCCGCCGCCGCGAAGCCGGCCGTCACGGCCGACGGGTCGCCGTATCCCGAGCCGGGCTCCCAGAGGACGGCGCCGAGCCCGGACGGGTCGATGCGGGGCTCGATTCGGCCGAGCTCTGCCGGCTCGAGGATCTCGGCCTCGATCCCGATCTCCCGCTGGAGCGCCAGCGTTCGCTCCAGCGTGGGGCGCATGGCGGCCGACACCCCGATCAGGGCGCCGGATCGTACGAACCCGGCATCGCCGCCGACGACGTCGGAGAACTGCTCGAATACGGCGAGCGACCGGCGCACCATCTGGCTGGTCTCCCGCGTCGGATAGAGCTGCCGGATGATCCCCACCGACCGCCCGGTGCCGCCCGCTCCCAGGAACTTGCGCTCGAGCACCATCACGCGTTTGACGCCGAGCTCGGCCAGATGGAAGGCGATGGAGACGCCGATCACGCCACCACCGATGATCACGACGTCGGCGGTCTTCATGCGGGTGCGGCCAGCGCGTCCGCCTCGGCTCTGGTGAGGAGCCGCACGGGATCTCCCGTGGTGATCGAGCCCTCGCGCAGCACCCGCGCGTACACGCGGCTGTCGCCCGGATGGCGCTTCTGGGACACGCGAGACTCGTCGCGATCATGGAACGAGGCCCGGATGTTGAAGCAAGGCGAGGTATAGCGCGTGACCTCGGCGACCACCTCGTCACCGAGGCGCAGGTAGACGCCCGGCGTGACCTGGCTCCAGTCGATGCCTTCGATCGTGAGGTTCTCGCCGATGCTGCCCGGCTGGATCGGGTGACCCTCGGACTGGAGGGCTCGGATGCGGTCCTGCGAGAAGAGGCAGAGCGCCCGCTCAGGGCCGCCATGGTGAGTGCGGTTCCTCTGGGCATCGCCCTGCACGCCCATCGTGGTCACGCGCGCCGAGGCCACCGCTCGTTTCGGCACCCCGCCGGGCGACACGTTGATCCGGACGATCCGGGCTCCGTCGCTCATGGCATCGCCGTGTCCTTGTCCGGCATCAGTATCCACCACGACGCGCGCTAGCTAGGGAGTGGCTGCAGGCTTGCCGCGCTCGGCATCCCAGCCCGAGACCACTTGCGACCGACCGGAGGACCGCGCCGGGGACAGGCCCGCGGCGGCCGTCGCATCCAGCGATCGCAGTGCGTCGATGTGTCCCTGGGCCTCGGCGGCCCGGCCGGCGAGCAGGTACGCGCGCGCCAGCCAGAATCGCTCGTTGGCGCCCTTGGGGCGCAGCGCCACCGCGCGCTCCAGGGGCGCGATGGCCGCAACGGCCTTGCCATCCTCGACGAGAGCCTGGCCGAGATCACGCCAGAAGGCCGGCTCTGCCGGGTCGAGCGTGGTCGACTCCTTGAAGAGCACGACCGCCTCGGCGGGCCGGCCCGCCCGCGCCTGCTCGATGCCCGCGCTGTCGAGAGCGAAGGCGAGGTTGCGACGCGCGCTCTCGTGGTAAGGGGACAGGGCGAGGGCGCGACGCAGCTCCCCGATGGCTTCGCCATATTTCCCCTGTTTGGCGTGGAGCGCGCCCAGGTTCGCCACCGCATCAGGATAGTGCGGCATCAGCCGAATCGCCTCCCGAAACTCGGTCTCGGCCTCCCCGAGCCGGTCTCGGCTCACCAGAAACGCCCCGAGGCTGTTGTGGGCCGTGGGCCGGTCCGGCCGCAGGGCAACGGCGCGGGCCAGCTCGGCTTCCGCCGCGCCGGGCAGGCCGGCCGCGTGCAGCACTTCGCCGAGCTTCTGGTGGCACAGCGCGCAGGTGGGATCCGAGGTGACGGCGGCGCGCCAGAGGGTCTCGGAATCGCGCCAGATGCGGCTGTGGACCCAGCTGCCCGCGCCCAGCCCAACCAGCGCCATTGCCACGGCCGCCACCGTGGTCCCGAACACCCATCGGTTCACCCGCCCGCGCGCGCGTTGCTCGACGACCCACATCATGCCCGCACCGGCCAGGACCGCGAATCCGAGCCCGGAAAGGTAGCTGTAACGGTCATGGGCGAGCTGGTGGCCGGCGTGGGCGATGCCGCTCACGGGGGCCAGCACGATCATCGACTGCAGCCACGCGGCGAGTGCGCCCGGGACGCGGCGGCGACCGAGCACCAGGAGGATGGTGACCGCGACCAGGCCGAGGGTCGGCCACGCGAACCGCGGGTCCAGCAGACCGATGCGGGCAGGAAGCTCGTAGAGAGGGGACAGATTCTCGGGCCAGACGAGCTTCCACGGATAGAACCAGAAGCTGTAGCCGGTCATGGCCAGGCGGGCGCCGATGCCATAGTCGTCATAGCTCGTCCAGCCCGCCCCGCGGGTCACCGCCCAGCTCGCCACCAGCGCCGCGACGGCGGCGAGCGCGAAGTGGCCGAGCTTTTCCCGGATGAGCGCCGGCCAGCCCAGTCGGACGCGGCGCAGCGGGTAGACATCGAGCACGAGCAGGGTGAGCGGCAGCGTCATGGCCATCGCCTTCGAAGCCAGAGCCGCTGCGAACGCGAGGAGGGAGGCGGCGAGCCAGCGGCCGCCGAGCGTGCGCTCGCGCGTCGCGCCCTGCAGATAGGCGAGGACCGCCAGCAGGTAGAAGAAGCCGCACAGCACGTCTCGCCGCTCCGTGATCCACGCCACCGACTCAACACGGAGGGGATGGACGGCCCACAGGAGAGCGGCCGCCGTGGCGCCCAGCGAGACCGCCAGCGTGCCGGCGCCCGCGGACGTGCCGTGTCCCGCCTCACCCGGCGCACCGGCGGGCGCCGGGACAGCCGCGACGTTGAGCAGCCGGCGCGCGACGAAGAACAGCAGCCCCGCGTTGAGGGCGTGGATCAGCACATTGCCCAGGTGATAGCCCCATGGGGTCATGCCACCGAGGGTGTAGTTGAGCCCGAGGGTGAGCCACGTGAGCGGGATGTAGTGGCCCATCCAGGTGGCGGTGACCATCCACCGAAGCTGGGCCGGGCCGAGGCCGCGATAGCCCGTGTTCCACAGGAAGTTCCGGTCGTCGTCCCAGTTGAGGAATGCGCCGTCCAGGGCGGGCAGGAACGCCAGGAAGGCGAGCACGGCGACGAGGAGCGGCAGCGCGCGCAGCAGAAGGCGCCTCATCGGCTCAGCTCGGTGGCGTAGGCGGGGGCCAGCTCGCGCAGCGCCGCGACCTCGCGATCGGCGTCGGGTGTCCGGCCGGCCAGGCGATACGCGCGGGCCAGCCAGAAGCGCTCGGCGCCGCCCCGGGGCGTGGCCGCGACCGCCCGCTCGAGGATCGGGATGGCGGCGACGCCGTTACCCTGCTCCACCAGGGCCTGGCCGAGGCGGCGAAGCGCGTCGGGATCCTCGGGGGCCAGCAGCGCTGCTTCGCGCCAGAGGCGATCGGCCTCGTCCAGGCGCCGCTCGCGCACCAGCTCGATGGCGCGGCTTCGCAAGGCCCGGCCGAGCTCGGCCCTGACTCCGCCGCGGCGGCCGTCGAGTGCCAGGGCCCGGCGGAGCGAGCCGATCGCGTCGTCGAGGCGGCCCTGTCGGGCGTAGAGGACGCCGAGGTTGGCGGGAGCGTCGACGAGTCGGGGCGAGAGCCGCGCGGCCTCGCGAAACTCGGCCTCGGCCTCGCGGTCGCGGCCTTGCCGGGCCAGCGCCACCCCGAGGGCGTTTCGGGACGCCGATCGGTCGGGCTCGAGCGTCGCCGCGAGGCGGAAGTGCTGCTCGGCATCGCCGTCGCGACCCTGGGCCAGCATGATGGCGCCCATGTTCTCGTGCGGGCCCGGGCGGTCGGGACGGAGGGCGATGGCCCGCTGCACGTGCGCCTCGGCCTCCTCGAAGCGGCCGGGACGCGCCACGACACGGCCGAGATTGCTCTCGCAGAGCGAGCAGGCGGGATCGGCCGCGGCCGCGCGCCGCCAGAGGGACTCCGAATCCTTCCAGATCGTCGTCTGCGCGCGCGCAGCCATGCCGAGTGTGAGCACCACCAGCAGGGCTGCAGTGCACGCGCAAGCCCGGATCCACCGGCCGGCCGAGGCGCGGGCGCTTCGCCGAAGCGCCCAGACGAGTGCGGCGCCGGCCAGGACGGCGAAGCCCAGGCTCGACAGGTACGTGTAGCGGTCGGCCGCCAGCTGGTTGCCGGAGTGGACCACCCCGCTGATCGGTGCGAGCACGATGATCGAATGCGCCCAGGCCGCGAGCCCACCGGGCCAGCGCCGCCGCAGCAGCACGAGCGCGATGGTGATCACGGCCACCCCGAGCACGGCGCTCAGCGCCCACGTCTGACCCAGATCGAGGCGTCGGGGCAGCTCGTACATCGGAGAGAGATCCGTGGGCCAGATGAACTTCCAGAGGGAGAACCACCAGGCATAGGCGCCCAGCGCCAGCCGCGCGCCCGGGCCGTACTGCGCGTACGCCGTGATGTTGCCGGTCTCTTGCCGCGCCACGAAGGCCACGATGGCGGCGGCCGCCGCCAGCATCCCGTAGGGCAGCTTCTCTCGCGCGAGCGCCCGCCAGCCGAGACCCCGACGGCGGAGCGGATAGGCGTCCACGAGCAGCAGGCTCAACGGCAGCGTCATCGCGATGCTCTTCGACGAGAGCGCGGCCGCGAAGGCGGCCAGGGAGAGGCCCCACCACCGGGGCTGGATGGCTGCTCCTCCTGCCACGCCCCGCAGGTACGCCAGGGCCGCGAGCAGATAGAAGGAGCCGCAGAGCAGGTCCCTCCGCGCGCTGACCCAGGCGACCGGCTCGGCGCGCAGCGGGTGCAGGCCCCACAGCAGCGCCGCCAGCGTGGCGCCGGCGGCGATCGATCGGTTCGTGGGCGACTCGTCCGAACCGCTCGCGAGCAGTCGGCGCGCGAGCAGCCAGACCAGCACGACGTTGCCCGCGTGGAGCAGCAGGTTGCCGAGGTGATAGCCCCACGGCTCCAGTCCGCCCGTGACGTAGTTCACGCTCCACGTGATCCACGCCAGGGGGCTCCAGTGACCAAGGAGCGTGGTGGTGAACGCCCATCGAATTTCGGTCCAGCCCAGTCCGCGGTACGCGGTGTTGGTGAGGAATCCGGCCTCGTCATCCCAGTTGACGAACCCGGCCCGCAGCGCGGGAAGGAACGCAACGAATGCCAGGATCGCTGCCAGGATCGGCAGCCATCTCCCGAGCCGGTTCGTGTCGCCGACTGTCGGAGTCATCGGATTGATTGCCGTTGAGCGAGCGTGCGGGTGGATGGCCCAAACCCGAGCAAAGTCGCCTACTTCCAATATAGGGGTGCGAGCAATTTTTCCGACAGCAGTCTGCGATGCCGGCCGGGCGGGCCGGCTAGGGGCGGGCCTCGTTTCAGAGATCCACCCGGGTGCCGCGCCCGGCCGCCAGCGCCCGGTCGTAGGCCAGGCGGGCGGTGACGGCATCCTCCGGGGCGAACCCCACGGACTTGAAGAGGGTGATCTCCTCGGCAGACGTGCGACCCGGCCGCTTGCCGGTCACGACCTCGGCCAGCTCGGCCCGCACGTGACGCCGGGTGATCGCCCCGGCCTTGATCGGGATCAGCACGTCCCCGGCCTCTTCCCAGGCGCCATCGTAGGTATCCACCACCACGCGGGACTTCCGGACGGTGACGGTGTCCACCTCGCGGGTGGCGGGGCGGAAGTTGCCGACGGCATCGACGTGGGCGCCGGGTCCGAGATCGCGCCCGTCGAATACCGGCCGCGTCGCGGTGGTGGCGCAGCTCACCACGTCGGCGCCACGCACCGCGGCCCGGCGATCGGTGGCGATCTCCACCGGGAGGCCGAGCTCGTCCCGCATCCGCCGGACGAAGGCGCCGGCGCGTGCCGCATCCCGCCCGACCACGCGCACCCGGGCCAGCGGCAAGATCTCGCGCAGGCAGAGCAGCTGATGGCGCGCCTGCACGCCGGCGCCGAAGCACGCGAGCGTGTGGGAGTCGGGCCGCGCCATGTACCGGGCGGCCACCGCCGAGGCGGCCCCGGTCCGGATCGCGGTCAGGAAGCCCGCCTCCATCAGCGCGAGCGGCGTGCCCGTCTCCGGATCCGTCAACAGGTACGTGGCCTGGATGGTCGGCAGCCCGCGCCGCTGATTGCCTTCCACCACCGTCGCCAGCTTGGTCCCCAGGGCGCCGAGAGCGGGCAACGCGGAGATCATCGCGAGGAAGACTCCGCCCCGGCCCATCGGCAGGCCGGCCCGCGGCAGCGCGGCCACCCGGCCCGCCGCGCACTCGCGGAAGGCGCGCTCCACCGCCGCGATGACGTCAGCGGGCGTGAGAAGCGCCGCCAGGTCGTCGCGGCCGAGCAGGAGCATCAGCCGGGGTTGCGCCTGATCATCCGCTTGACCGTGGCCTCCAGCACCACCTCGCCGCGCTGGTTCGTCACCTCGTGCTTGTAGGTGACGATGCCGCGGTCGGGCTTCCTGGTCTCGCGCTTGTCCGTGATCGTCACGCCGACCTTGAGGGTATCGCCTTGAAGGACAGGAGCGACGATGCGGATCTCGCTGCCGAGGTAGGACATGCCGGTGCCGTGGATCAGCCCGGTCTGCATGATCAGGCCCTCGGAGAGGCAGAAGGTCATGGCTCCGGGGGCGGCGCGCCCTTTGAACACCGACTCCTTCGCCACGTACTCCATGTCCATGAACAGCGGCTCGTTGAAGCCGCACAGGTTCACGAACGCGCAGATGTCGGCCTCGGACACCGTGCGGCCGAGCGTCCGGTAGACCGCGCCGACGGTGTGCTCCTCGTAGGTCAGCCCGTGGCTCTTCACGCGCGCCCTCCTCTCACGCCTCGCCCAGATAGGCGCGGCGCACTTCCGGATTGTCGGCCAGCTCGCGGGCCGGGCCCTCGAGGGGCAGGCGGCCGGTCTCGAGCACGTAGCCGCGCTCCGCGATGGACAGGGCCATGGCCGCGTTCTGCTCGACCAGCAGGATGGTGACACCCTGGCGGTTGATGGTCTGCACCGTATCGAAGATCTGCTCGACCAGCACCGGCGCGAGCCCCATGGAGGGCTCGTCCAGCAGCAGCAGCCGGGGCCGGGCCATCAGGGCCCGGCCGATGGCGAGCATCTGCTGCTCGCCGCCCGAGAGCGTTCCCGCGACCTGGGTGCGCCGCTCCTTGAGGCGCGGGAAGGTGGTGAAGACGTGCTCCATGTCCGAGGCGATCTGCGGATCGCCGCGCGTATAGGCGCCCATCTCGAGGTTTTCCACCACGGTCAGACGGTTGAAGATGCGCCGCCCCTCCGGCACGTGGGTGATGCCCTTGAGGACCACGTCGTGGGGCGGGATGCCGACCAGGGAGGCACCCTCGAACCGCACGTCGCCGTGGCGAGGGGACAGCAGGCCCGACACGGTGCGGAGGGTGGTGGTCTTGCCCGCGCCGTTGTTGCCGAGCAGCGTGACGATCTCGCCTTGGGCGACCCGGAACGAGATGCCCTTGAGCGCATGGATCTCGCCGTAGTAGACGTGCAGGTCCGTGATCTCAAGCATGCGGGTCGCCGGTGAGGCCCGCCCCCGGCGTCCACCGTTGCCGGCCGAGGTAGGCTTCGATCACGCGGGGGTTGCGCTGGACGTCGGCGGGTCGGCCCTCCGCGATCTTCTCGCCGTAGTCGAGCACGGTGACGCGATCCGAGACCTCCATGACCACCCGCATGTTGTGCTCGATCAGCAGCAGGGTCAGCTTGCGGTCCTCCACCAGGCGGCGGAGGAGGGCCATCAGGCTGCGCGCCTCGCCCTGGGTCATGCCCGCGGTGGGCTCGTCCAGCAGGAGGAGCGAGGGAGTGGATCCGAGCGCGCGGGCCAGCTCGAGGCGCCGCTGCTCGCCGTAGGGCAGGTTCCGAGCGACCTCGTTGGCCTTGTCCCGCAGGGAGACCACCGAGAGCAGCTCGGCGCCCTGCTCCCACTGCCGACGCTCGTGCTCGCGCCAGCGCGGGTTGCGGGTGATCACGTCCCAGAAGGTGAGCGGCACCCGGCTGTGCATGCCGATCATCACGTTCTCGATGGCGGTCATGCGCGGGAAGAGGCGGATGTTCTGGAAGGTGCGGCAGATGCCGAGCGCGGTGATCTGGTCCGGCCGCCGTCCCAGTACCGGGACGTCGCGGAAGGTGACCACGCCTTCCTCCGGGATGTAGATGCCGGTGAAGACATTGAAGAAGGTGGTCTTGCCCGCGCCGTTCGGGCCGATGATCGACGCGATGTGGCCTTCCTCGATGGTGAAATCGACCCCGTTGAGCGCGGTCAGCCCGCCGAAGCGCTTGCTGACGCCGCGGGCCTCCAGCAGCGCCATCAGGAACCCTCTCCGAGCTCCCGGCGCCGGCGCTTCGCAGGCAGGATGCCCTGCGGCCGGAAGATCATCATGAGGACCAGGATCAGGCCGAAGACCATCCGCTCGTACTTGGCCGGCTCGAGCTGGGTGGGGAGGTTGGCGAGGCTGTAGCCGAAGATCACGATGCCCGCGTTGCGCAGCTCGTTCAGCCAGAGCGACAACCCCTTGAGGATCTGGAGATTCAGGATCGTCACCACCGCGGCCCCCAGGATGGCCCCGGGGATCGAGCCCATCCCGCCCAGGATGATCATGGCGAGCACGCCGATGGACTCCATGAACGTGAAGGATTCGGGATTGATGAAGATCTGCTTGGCCGAGAACAGCACCCCGACCGTGCCTGCGAACGAGGCGCCACACGCGAAGGCCAACAGCTTCATGCGCACCAGCGGGATGCCCATGGCCTGGGCCGCAGTCTGGTCCTCGCGGATCGCCTCCCAGGCCCGCCCGATGTGCGAGTCCTCCAGGCGCCGGTTCGCGAGCACGGTGGCCCCGACGATCAGGAGCACGATCGCGTAGAGGTAGAGTGGGTAAACGACGTTCGGATTGGAATCGAGGCCGAGCCACTGCAGCACCGGAGCGAAGAAGATGGGAGGTCGATTGATCGGCGTGATCCCCTTGGGCCCGTTCGTGATGTTGATCGGCTTGTCCAGGTTGTTGGCCAGGACCCGGATCACCTCGCCGAAGCCGAGAGTGACCAGGGCCAGGTAGTCGCCGTGGAGCCTCAGCACCGGCAGGCCCAGCAGGATCCCGGCGACCGCGGCCACCGCCACCCCCACGAAGAGGAAGACGAAGAACCACCACGGCCCCAGAGGGAAGTGCGAGCCGCCGAAGATCAGGTTGGCCTGCGGGGAGCCGAAGATCGCCCACGAGTAGGCGCCCACCGCGAAGAAGGCCACGTAGCCCAGATCGAGGAGTCCGGCCAGGCCCACCACGATGTTCAGCCCCAGGGCGAGGGCCACGAAGATCCCGACCTGGATCGCGATCTCCATGTAGTACGCGTTGATCGTGCCGAGGTACGGCATGAGCACGCCGAGGGTGATGGCGGTGAGCGCCGCCTTGACCAGACCCGGGATCCGGGCGAAGTAGAGCAGCAGGATCGAGCCCTGGAACAGCATGAAGATGACGATCGATCGCGGGCTCCAGGTCACGCCCCACGTCGTCACGATCAGGGCGACGACGACGAGCGCGGTCGCGAGAGCGGGGCGCTCCAGGCATCGCGTGATCATCGCTGGGCTAGGCCCGCTCGCGCACGATCTCGCCGAGGAGGCCCTTGGGGCGGAAGATCAGGATGAGGATGAGGATCGAGAACGCGAAGATGTCCTTGTACTCGGCGCCGAAGGCGCCGCCGGTCAGCAGCGACAGGTAGGAGGCGGCGAAGGCTTCCAGCAGCCCGAGCACGAGTCCGCCAAGCATCGCGCCCGGGATGTTGCCGATGCCGCCGAGCACCGCCGCGGTGAAGGCCTTCAGGCCGGGGATGAAGCCGGTGTAGGGATTGATCAGGCTGTACTGCACGCCGAACAGGACCCCGGCGCCCCCGCCCATCGCCCCGCCGATCAGGAAGGTGAGCGAGATCATCCGGTTCACGTTGATGCCCATCAGCGACGCGGCGCCCTGGTCCTCGGCGACCGCCCGCATCGCCTTGCCGACCTTGGTCCGGTTCACGAGCGAGTGCAGCCCCCACAGCATCAGCAGGGCCGCCACGATGACCACGAGAGACTTGACGGAGATGTCGATGGTCTCGGTGAGCTCGAAGCGATGGTTCAGCACGTCCATGGTCGGGTAGACGAGGTTGAACGAGTTGCGCCAGAGCGACTCGAAGAGCCGGATCGCGTCCTGCAGGAAGAAGGAGACGCCGATGGCGGAGATCAGCGGGATCAGGCGCGGGGCGTGGCGCAGCGGCCGGTAGGCCGTCCGCTCGATGACCACCGCCGCCACGCCGCTCACCGCCATGCCCGCAACCAGCACCAGGAGCAGGACGAGCGCCCACGGCAGGACGTCGAGCCAGCCCGCCGACTTGAAGGAGAGCAGGATCTCGACGCCGACGAAGGCCCCGATGATGAAGATCTCGGAGTGGGCGAAGTTGATGAACTCGAGCACGCCGTAGACCATCGTGTAGCCGAGGGCGATCAGGGCGTACATGAAGCCGAGGATGATGCCGTCCAGCAGGACCTGCGGGAAGATGCCGATCAGGATGTCGAAGTCCATCGGCAGTCAGCGGGCGGGTAGAGAGCAGCGGGAGAGGCGCCCGCTGCCGGGCACCTCTCCCGCGGATGACCCCCTGGCGGCTACTTGACCGCCGGCGGCGCGATCGTGAGCTGCTTGACGATCTTGTTGTCGCCCCACTTCTCGGGATTGTCGCTGGCGACCGTCAGCACGAAGTACTGCGCCTTCAGCCGATCGCCCCGGCTGTCGAAGGCGATGTCGCCGGTGATCCCGGAGAGCTTGACCTTGCGGATCGCGGTGGAGACCCCCTCGCGGCTCATCTTGCCGCCCTTGGCCACGTCCTCCAGGGCCTTGATGGCGATGGTGGTGGCGTCGTAGGACTCGGCCGCGTAGGGCTCGGGGTTCTTCCCGAACTTCTTCTTGTATTCATCCACGAACGCCTTCGCCTTGGGCAGCGCGGACGCCGGGCCCGCCGCCGAGGTGTAGTTCATCCCCACCACCGCCTTGCCCGCGATCTTGGTGAGGTCGGAGGAGTCCATCCCGTCGGGGCCCATGAACTTCGACTTGATGCCCTTCTCGCGCGCCTGCTTGAAGAACGGCGCCCCCTGGTCGTAGATGCCACCGAAGTAGATGAGATCGGGGTTCTTGGCCTTGATCGGGGTCAGCAGCGGGTCGAAGTTCGACTTCTCCTCGGTGCCCTCGAAGCCCACCACCTTGACGCCCTTCTTCTCGGAGTCGGCCTTGAAGAACTCGGCGATGCTCTGACCGTACTGCGTCTTGTCGTGCACGATGTAGACGCTCTTGACCTTCAGCGTGCCGTGCGCGAATTCGGCGCCCACCACGCCCTGCACGTCGTCACGCCCGCACACCCGGTTCACGTTCGGATAGTTGCGATCCGTGACGACCGGGTTGGTGTTGGCCGGAGAGATCATGGCCAGGGTGACTTCCTTGTAGACCTCCGACGACGGGATCGCCACACCCGAGTTCAGATGGCCGATCACCACCATGATGTCCTTGTCGGCGATGATGTTCTTGGCGTTCGCCACCCCGACGTCGGGCTTGGCCTGGTCGTCGAATGGCACGAAGTCGACCTTGTAGCCCATCTTCTCGAGGTTGCCCTTCATCTTCTCGACGGCCAGCTGGGTCCCGAGCTTGATGCCTTCCCCGAGCACGGCCTGACCGCCCGACAGCGGACTCTGGGTGGCGATCTTGATCGTGCCCTTGGACTGAGCATCGGCGACGGAGGTCAACGGGACCACCAGCGCCAACGCGGCGATGATGGCGGTGACCAGGCGAAGTCGTGCGGTTCTCATCGGCTCCTCCTCCTTAACCGAAGCGGACGGGTGGGGTGTCAAGCGCGGCCATTATAGCGGGTTTTGCTTGGGCGTCAACGTTCGGAGAGGCGATCGGCTGCGTCGGGATGCAGCCGGCGCAGCGTCGCCGCCTCGTTCCGAGCCAGGTCCGGGCGGCCGCTCTGCTCGTAGGCCTTCACGAGCCAGAATCGGGGAGCCGGCGCGTCCGGGGCCAGCGCGACTGCACGCCGCAGCGGATACACGGCCCGATTGCCCTTGCCCTGCCGGATCAGGGATTCTCCCAGGAATTCGAGATCGCTCCGGCTGTCCCCGAGCAGTCGGATCGCCTTCGCGAAGTCCGGATCGGGCCCGGGCTCGTCGAGACCGCCCGGGACTTCTCGAGAGGGCCGGGCGCCGAGTCGCTGCGACTGAAGGAGCAGAGGCACCGCGTCTGCGGGGCGATCCTGCACGAGGTAGAGCAGGGCCAACCTCGCCGGCCCTTGGGCCTCTCCGGGCTCCAGCCGCATGTAGGTCTTCAGGCTGGCCTCGGCTTCAGCATACTGCCCGCGCGCGAGCATCAGCGTTCCGAGGGTGTAGTGCGGGAAGGGCAGCCTCGGGTGCAGCGCGATGGCGCGGCGCAGGTACGCCTCCGACTCATTCAGACGGGACTGCGCGCCATCCGGGGCGTACAGCAGCGCCTCGCCCAGCCCGCCGTGGCAAGTTGCGCACGCCGGCTGTCGGTCCACCGCCCACCGCCAGAGCGTCTCTGAGTCCCGCCAGATCCCGGTCTGTCCCCAGGCGCTGAAGGCCAGTGCGGCCACCACGAGGACGAGCCCGGATATCGTGCTCATCACTACCCAGCCGCTCACGAGGCCCTGCCGCCGCAGGCGCGCGACCCACGGGACCGCATAGCCCGCGATCAGCGCGAAGCCGAGGCCCGCCAGGTAGCTGTAGCGATCGGCCGCGAGCTGGCTCCCCGAATGGGCGACCCCGCTGACGGGTGCCACCACCACTGCCGAGTTGATCCAGGCCGCCAGTCCGCCCGGGAAGCGGCGCCTCAGGGACACGAGGATGCCGGTGATGGCCGTCAGACCGATGAGAGGAGCCAGGAAACGCCATTGCAGCAGGCGGGCCTGTGCCGGCACCTCGTACAGCGGGGAGAGTCCGATCGGCCAGGCGAGGCTCGAGGGGTAGAACCAGAAGCTGTATCCGGCGAACGCCAGGCGCGCGTCGAGCCCGTACGCCGAGAGGCCGCTCCACGTGGCTCCTCGGGTCCGTGCGTAGAGCACGATCACCGCGCCGATCACCGCGATCACCACGTACGCGGCCTTCTCGCCGAGCGCGCGCCGCCACCGCCCGCTCCAGCGCGCGAGCGGGTAGATGTCGAGGATCAGGAGCGTCGCGGGCAGGGTGATGGCGATGCCCTTGGCGAGGAGCGCGGTGGCGAAGGAGGCGAGCGAGACAATGCCCGACCAACGCCAGCGGAGAGCGGTGCCGCACTCGGTCGCGCGCAGGTAGGCGAGCACCGCGGCGAGGTAGAGCGCGCTCGAGACGAGAGTTCCGCGCTCGGCGACCCAAGCGACCGATTCCACGCGCTGGGGATGAACGGCGAAGACGAGCGCGGCCACGGCGGCTCCTGCGCGGACGCTCCAGAGCTCTCCCACGCCGCCGCCCGGAGCGCCGCGTTCGGAGCGGGCCAGCACCGTCTCGAGCAGGCGACAGGCGACCAGGTAGAACAGCACCGCGTTGGTCGAGTGCAGGAGCAGCGCCAGCAGGTGATACCCCCAGGGATTCATCCCGCCGAGAACGTAGTTGAGGCCCAGGGTGAGCCACGCCAAGGGCATGTAGTGGCCGGCCAGCGTGGTGGTAAACATCCACCGGAGCTGAGCCGGACCGAGGCCGCGGTAGTCGGGATTCCTGGTGAAGAGAGTGCCGTCGTCCCAGTTGAGGAACTGTCCCCGCAGTCCCGGCCAGAATGTCACGGCCGTCGTCACGACGATCAAGACGACTAGAGCGAGACCGAGGAGGCGCCCGCTCTTCATCGTGACGTCGGCGTCCCCACGCCGTCGTCGCTCACCGCGTGGGCCTCCGCCGCGAACGCGTCGGCCTCGACGCTCCGGCCCAGGCCTCACGGTGAAGTCGGGCGGCGATTCTCGCGGTCGACGAGGCGTGCGCGCTCGTTGACCAGCACGGCGGCCTCGGAGTGCCGTCCGGCGCGCTCGAGCTGGCTGGCCTGCTCGTGCAACACGTCTTCGACCCGGCCGCGCAAGGCAGGTGAGTCGGCGGCCAGGTCGAGGGCGGCCCGAAAGAGGGGCACGGCTTCGACCGGCTTGTTCTGGGCCAGACGCAACAGCCCGAGCCGCCACGGACCGGCGGGATCCCCCGGAGCGCGCTGGATGTAAGCGCGCAAGGGCACGTCCGCTTCGTCATACCGCTGCTGGGCGGCGAGGGCCGTGCCGAGATTGAAATAGGCCTCCACCAGGTCAGGCCGCAACGCCAAGGCCCGGCGCGCGTGCTCCTCCGCCTCGCGGGCGCGAGACGGCACGGCGTCAGGACTTTTCCGGGCGGCCCCGCTGATGATGGCCTCGCTCAGATGCACCTGGCAAGCCGCACACTCACCATCGACGTCCGTGGCCCATCGCCATAGCGTCTCGGAGTCCTGCCATGTCCTCGCGTAGCCCCAGCACCCGGCCGCGAGGGCCACGACGACGACGATCCCGATACCGCAGCTCAAGCGGACGGTGAGGGCGCTGATCCGGCCGGTGTCCCTGGTCAGCAGGACCCACGCGAGCCCGTACCCGACGAGCAGCGCGAAGCCGAGGTTGGCCAGGTAACTGTAGCGGTCGGCTCCGAGCTGTAAGCCCGAATGAACGACCCCGCTCACTGGCGTGACGACGATCGCCATATGGAGCCACGCCGCGAGCCCGCCCGGGAACCGGTGACGTCCCACGTAGAGGATCGTGATGGTTCCCGCCACGCCGAGTATCGGGAGCAAGAAGCGGAGCGATGAGAGAGTGGCGCTCTCGGGCAGCTCGTAGAGTGGCGAGAGCCCGGACGGCAGGACGAACGTGGCCGGATAGAGCCAGAGGCTCTTCCCCGCAAAGAGGATCCTCGTTTCGAGATCGCGCGAGGCGGCCAGTGTCCACAGCACATCGCGATGACGGACCAGCACCGCAAGTCCGGCCGCGACGAGGGCGACCGCCCCATAGGGGACCTTCTCCCTGAGCCGGTCTCGCCACGCCCGCTCGCGCCGGAGCGGATAAACGTCGAGCACCAGAAGACTCAAAGGCAGGGTCATCGCGATGGGATGTGAGAGCACGGCAGCCACGAAGGCACCGAGGGAGGCTACTCCCGCCCATTTCCAGCGCATGACCGGACCACCCGCGGTCGAGCGAAGGTAGCCGAGCACGGCCAGGAGATAGAAGAAGCCGCTCAGGAGGGTGGACCGACCGGTGACCCAGGCAACGGGCTCAACCCGCTGCGGATGTACCGCGAAGAGCAGCGTGGCCAGTAGCGATCCGGCGACGATCGCCGGAGTCTCGATGCGCGGCGCGTCCGACGCATCCCGTCCGTTGCCCACGGCGGTGAGCAGGCGGACGGCGATCAGGAGGAACAGCGCAGCGTTCACGCCGTGCAAGAGCACATTGATCGCGTGATAGCCCCACGGGTTCATGCCCCCGAGTGCGTAGTTGACGCCGAACGTGAGCCAGGTGAGCGGCATGTAGTGCCCGACGAGGGTGTTCGTGAAGGCCCACCGGACCTGCGACCACCCGAGGCCACGGTAGGCCTCGTTGCGCACCAGGACCACGCCGTCATCCCAGTTCAGGAACTCCGCGGAAAGGGATGGAATGAACGCGCCGATCGCGACGAGCATGACCAGCAGAGGTAGCGTCCATGCGCCGGCCCGGCCGGCTCTCATGGAGCCGGCCGCGGACCCCGCGCGGCATGGAGCCGTTCGAGGAGAGTGCGGGTGGCCGCTTCCGGGTTGCGGTTCGCGCAGATCGCCGAGATGACCGCGACGCCGTCCGCTCCAGCCCGGATCACCTCGGCCGCGTTGTCGGCGGTGATTCCTCCGATCGCGACCAGGGGAACCGGGACCTCGGATCTGACTCGCCGGATCAGATCGGTGCCCACCAGCTGAAAGTCGACCCGGCTGGTGGTCGGGAAGATGCTCCCGACCGCGACGTAGTCGGCACCGGCGGTCACCGCGGCCCCGGCCTGGTCCTCGTCGTGGGTCGACACGCCCAGGACCATACCCGGACGCAACAGGGCGCGGGCCTCCCGTGCGGGCATGTCGTCCTGTCCGACGTGCACCCCGTGGGCGTCGGCGGCCACCGCGATATCGGCCCGGTCGTTCACGATGAAGAGCGCCCCGGCCTCGCGGCATCGCCGGGCGAGCCGCCGGGCCACCGGCAGCATCTCCACGGCGGGCATGGTCTTCTCACGCAGCTGAACCAGCCGCCCGCCCCCGGCCAAGACCAGATCGAGCAGATCGTCCAGGCTCCGGCTCCCGGCCACGGACCGGTCGAGGATCACGTAGAGCGGGGAGGGCAGCCGCACCGCGGCGCCCTATAGATTCTGCTCGAGCCGGGCCAGCGTGGACTCGCCCGCCACGAACGTCGGGTCGGCCAGCAGCTTGAGGTGATAGGGAATCGTGGTCTTCACGCCCTCGATCACGATCTCGGACAGCGCCCGATGCATGCGGGCGATCGCCTCGGACCGGTCGTGCGCGTGCACGATGATCTTGGCGATGAGCGAATCGTAGTGCGGGGGCACCACGTAGCCCGCCATGAGGTGGCTGTCCACGCGAACGCCGGGCCCGCCCGGAGCGAGCCACGCGGAGATCCGGCCCGGGGAGGGCACGAAGTGCTCGGGGTCCTCCGCGTTGATCCGGCATTCGATCGCATGGCCGGCGAAGCGGACCGCGCTCTGCTTGTAGCCGAGCGGTTCTCCGGTGGCGATCCGGATCTGCTCGCGCACGATGTCCAGCCCGGTGACCATCTCGGTGACCGGATGCTCGACCTGGATCCGGGTGTTCATCTCGATGAAGTAGAAGTTGCCCTCGCGGTCCACCAGGAACTCGACGGTGCCCGCCGACACGTAGTTCACCGCGTTGGCCACCGCGAGCGCCGCCTTGTAGAGGCCGGTCCGGGTGTCGGGAGGAAGCGCGGGTGCCGGGGATTCCTCCAGCAGCTTCTGGTGACGTCGTTGCACCGAGCAGTCGCGCTCGCCCAGATGCAGGCGCATGCCGCTCTTGTCTCCCAGCACCTGGACCTCGACGTGACGCGCGTCTTCCACGTACTTCTCGAGGTAGAGGTCGGAGGAGCCGAAGGCCGCGCCCGCCTCCGCCTGGCAGGTCGCGTAGGCGCGGGCCAGATCCTCACGCTCGCGCACGATGCGCATGCCGCGGCCGCCGCCGCCCGCGGCTGCCTTGACCATCACCGGGTAGCCGATGGAATCGGCGAGGCCCTGTGCCTCGTCCACGCCGGCGACCGGACCCTCGCTCCCCGGTACCACCGGCGCGCCCGCGTGCTTGGCCATCTCGCGCGCCTGGGCCTTGTCACCCATGAGCCGGATCGCCTCCGGGGCCGGTCCGATGAAGGTGATGCCGCAGGCGCGGCAGATCTCGGCAAACGCGGCGTTCTCGGAGAGCAGACCGTAGCCCGGATGGATCGCTTCGCTGTCGGTGATGGCGGCGGCCGAGATGATGCTGGGAATGTTGAGGTAACTGCCGCGCGCCTCGGGAGGACCGATGCAGACCGACTCGTCGGCGAGGCGCACCGGAAGCGAGTCGGCATCCGCGGTGGAGTGGGCGATCACGGTGCGGATTCCCATCTCCCGACACGTCCGGATCACCCGGAGCGCGATCTCGCCCCGATTGGCAATGAGGATCTTGTGGAACATCAGCCGAGGATCAGCGGAGCGGCTCCATCAGGAACAGCGGCTGCCCGAACTCGACGGGCTGGCCGTTCTCGGCCACGACCTTGACGATGCGACCGCCGACCTTGGCCTCGATCTCGTTCATCAGCTTCATGGCTTCGACGATGCAGAGGACCTGGCCTTCCTTGACCACGTCGCCCTCCACGACGAAGGGCGGCGCGTCGGGCTTGGGCGCGCGATAGAAGGTGCCCACCATCGGCGCTTCCACCGGCACGAGATGGGCGGTGGACTCCGCCAGATCCGGCGCGGCTGACTGCTGCACCGCGACCATCCCCGCCTCGCGGTCGGCGCGGGGAGCGAGCGCGGCCGGCGCGTGCTCGCGCACGATCCGGATCCGGATGCCCGCGGCCTCGACCTCGAGCTCGGCCAGGTTGTGGCGCACCGCCAGCTCGACCACCTGCTCGACGGTAAAGCGCGCCGGCGCGCCGCTGCCGCCGGACGAACGGGCCGGCCGCCGCGCGGCCACGCTAACCCGCCGCCGCCACGCGGCCGAGATACTCGCCGCTGCGGGTGTCGACCTTCACCACGTCCCCCGGGTTCAGGAACAGGGGCACCTGCACGACCGCTCCCGTCTCGAGGGTGGCCGGCTTGGAGCCGCCGGAGGCGGTATCCCCACGGATGCCCGGATCGGTCTTGGTGATCTGCAGCTCGATGAAATTGGGCAGCTCCACCGTGACCGGGCTGTCGTTGATGAAGAGGATCTCCACTTCGATGTTCTCCTTGAGGAAGTCGCGCGCGTCCCCGACCTCCTCGGCCGAGAGGGAGATCTGATCGTACGTGTCGAGATCCATGAAGTGGTAGCGATCGTCCCGGTAGAGGTACTGCATCCGCTTCTCGTCGAAGTCGACGAGCTCGACCTTCTCGCCGGCGCGGAACGTGTTGTCGATGACCCGCCCGAGCTTCATGTGCTTGAGCTTGGTCCGCACGAACGCGCCGCCCTTGCCGGGCTTGACGTGCTGGAAATCGACGATGCTGTACGGCTCACCGTCGAGCTGGATCTTCAGGCCCTTCTTGAACTCCGCCGTGGACACCTGCATCGGATCATGACCCTTTCCGTCGTTGAGTCTTGAGTCGGAGCGCCTCCTCGAGTCCCTCGCGGGCTCGAGCGTGACCTAGGTCGCGGGCGAGCAGGCGCAGGAAGATCTGCGCCGCCTCGTCGATCAGCCCCTGCTCGAGACAGAGCGTGCCGAAGCTCAGAGTGGCGAACGTATCGTCGGCCAGTAATTGCTTGAGCGCCGAGCCTTCGGGCACCGCGCCGCCGGCACCCAGGACGTCGAGCATCGCGCGCGACTCGCGATCACCCGGGTCGAGTCGCACTGCCTGCTCGAGATGACGAACCGCGTCGCCGAGTGCCCCCGCGCGCCGATACAGATCGCCGGCCAGGCGATGCGCCTGCGCCTCGTGCGGCCGCGCTTCGAGGATGGCCCGGACCTCGCCGAGGGCTCCATCGGCATCGCCTTCGTCGAGGAGCGCCTTGGCCAGGATGAGCCGGGCGGTCACGTAGTGAGGGAAGCGCTCCAGCCCCTCCCGACATAGACGGATCGCATCACCGGTGCGGCCGGTCTTGCGATAGGCATCCGCCAGGGGGGCAAAGGCCAGCGACGTCGAGTCCTTGGCCAGCCGTTCCTCGTAGCGGCGAATCGCGCTGAGGGTTGCTGGATCATCGGGCGTGAGGGTCCCGCCGACCGGAGAGACCGGGTTAGTCATCCGTCACTTGTTATACGCGGCAGCGACCGTTAAGTCAATCATTCCAGGAGTCTGCGTCTCGCTGGGCCGGCTCGCGGCGAGTCTCTGCGGTCAGCGCGATTCGGCCGTTCGGGCGCCCTACCGGAGGTCCGCGAGCACTTCGAGGACGGCGGCGCGTGGCACGTCGGGAACGATCCGGAACGAGCCGATCTCCGGGGCGAAGACGAAGGAGACCTGACCGTCCCGGCTCTTCTTGTCTCGCGTGAGCGCCTCCATCACGGTGCTGGGCTCCACCTCGTGACCTCTGACCGGGAGGCCGACCGCGCTGAGCAGCTGGAGCTGGCGCTCGGCCGTCTGGGCGGTCGCGATCCCGAGCCGCTCGGCGAGCCGCGATTCGGCGGCGATCCCGAGCGAGACCGCTTCCCCGTGGGCCCAGCGACGGAAGCCGGTCGCGGCCTCGAGCGCGTGACCGATGGTGTGGCCGTAGTTGAGGACCCAGCGCAGCTCCGCCTCGCGCTCGTCACGCTCCACGACCTGGGCCTTGAGGCGGCACGATCCGGCCACCACGCGCTCCAGGGTGGCCAGGTCGCGCGCGAGGAGGGATGGGATGTCGGCCTCGAGATCACGGAAATACCCCGCGTCGAGCACGATGCCGTGCTTGATCACCTCAGCCAGTCCCGATCGGAACTCACGATCGGGCAGCGTGGTGAGCGTGACCGGGTCCACCACCACGATGCGCGGCTGATGAAACGCGCCGATCAGATTCTTGCCGCGTGGATGGTCGATCGCGGTCTTCCCTCCGATGGACGCGTCCACCTGGGCCAGGAGCGTGGTCGGCACCTGGACGAAATTCATCCCCCGCATGTAGGTGGCGGCCACGAAGCCGGCGAGATCGCCGACCGCGCCGCCGCCGAGCGCCACCACCGTCGAGGTGCGGTCACAGCCGGCATCCAGCAGACGGTCCCAGAGGTCACTGGCGATCTCGATCCGCTTGGCGTCCTCCCCGTCGGGGACCGATACCGGCACGGTCTCGAAGCCGGCATCACGCAGGCCCTGGATGACCGGCTTGCCGTGCAGGGCGGTGATGGCGGCGTCGCTGATCAAGACGACCTTGCGGCCGACCTTTCGCCGGGCCAGCTCGGTGCCTACGCTCGCGAGCGCGCCGGCGCCGACCAGGATAGGGTACGAGCGTGCACCGAGGTTGACCGGGATCTCGATCATCGATGGGCCTCTGGGGCCCAAGACTACCAGCCTTTGAGGTACTCCAGGTACGACTGATGGTTGCGACGGATCTCGTCGACGCTGTCACCGCCGAACTTCTCGAGGAAGGCGTCCACGAGCACGATGGCCATCATCGCTTCCCCGACCACGCCCGCGGCGGGTACCGCACAGACGTCGCTGCGCTCGACCACCGCTTCCACCGCTTCCCGGGTGTCGAGATCGACGGACCGGAGCGGCTTCCGGAGGGTCGAGATCGGCTTCATGGCGGCGCGGACCACCACCGGCTGGCCGTTGGTGACGCCGCCTTCGAGCCCGCCCGCGCTGTTGGAGCCACGATGGAACCCGGCTTCCTTGTCGAACAGGATCTCGTCGTGGACCTGCGATCCCGGGCGGCGCGCGGCCTCGAAGCCCAGCCCGACCTCGGCACCCTTGATCGCATGGATCGAGCAGAATGCGCGCGCGAGAAGCCCGTCGAGCTTCCGGTCCCACTGCACGTAGGATCCGAGGCCGACCGGGCAGCCGAGCGCGACCACCTCGAAGACTCCTCCCAGCGTGTCGCCGGCGGACTTGGCGCGATCGATGGCCTCGATCATCGCCGTCTCGGCATCGGGATCCGCACAGCGGACCTCGCTCGCCTCGGAGCGGCGGGTCACCTCGTGCCACGGGACCTCGAGCGGTCCGATCCGGACGCCCCCGATCTCGGTCACGTGGCTCAGGATCGTGATGCCGAACTCACCCAGCAGACGTTTGGCCACGCCGGCCACCGCCACCCGGGCGGTCGTCTCCCGGGCGCTCGAGCGCTCCAGGACGTTGCGGATGTCGTGGTGACCGTACTTCATGGCCCCGGCGAGATCCGCGTGGCCAGGCCTGGGCCGGCTGACGATCTTCGGGGCTGCGCCGGCGGGAGGACTGCCCACCGACATGGTGTCCTGCCAGTTCTCCCAATCGCGATTGCGAACCGTCAGGGTGATGGGGCTACCGAGGGTGAATCCCCACCGGACGCCAGCTGAGATGTGGGCCTGGTCCTGCTCGATCTTCATCCGGCCGCCTCGCCCGTAGCCGCGCTGACGACGGGCGAGGTCGGCGTTGATATCTGACTCGGCGAGGGCGAGCCCCGCCGGAACCCCATCGATGACGGCGGTCAGCGCCTCACCATGGGACTCACCGGCGGTGAGGAAGCGGAACCGCCCGGACACCTACCTTGCGGCCTGCGCGCCGTCCGTGCGGAGGATGGAGGGCGTCAGGAAGACCACGAGCTCGCGACCGGTCTCGAAATCCTCGCGCTGCTTGAAGAGCCAGCCGAGGATCGGCACGTCGCCCATGACGGGCACCTTGCGGACGGTCTTCTGCTGGACGTTCTGGGTGACGCCGCCGATCACGAGGCGCGAGCCTTCCCGGACGAGGACCTGGGTCTCGGCCTTGCGACGGTTGATGATCGGCACGCTCACGCCCGGGGCCGGGCTGATGACGTCGCCGCGCGAGTTGTTCTCCACGATCACGCTCAACTTTACCTTCCGGATTTCCTTGCCGTCAACACTCTCCCGGATGACGGTCGGAGTCACCTCGAGCCGCAGCACCGCCTCCTTGAACTGCACCTGAGTACCGGCGGAGCTGACCGTCGCATACGGGATTTCCTCACCGAGGGTGAAGGCCGCCTTGTTGTTCTCGACCGTCACGATCTCGGGGTGGGCGAGGGTGCGCGTCTTGCCCAGCTGCGCCAGGGCCTGCAGCGCCAGGTTGACGTTGAAGTTGGTGCCGACGATGCCGAAGGCGATGCCTCCAGCCGGCGTGTTGGTCGAGGCGTTCGGCAGCAGGGAGAACGGCAGGTTCACGAGATTGCCGCCGGTGGACAGACCCGTCCCCAACGGAGAGATCGGGAGAAGGTTCGCAAGGGACAGGTTCGGGTTCACCGGCGTGACGGAGCTCGGCGCGGTGCCGGTCCGGCCAATGTCGGTCGCCTGGAAACCCTGGCCGATGAGTGTCGTATTGCGGGTATTGCCAGCCGCAGCGCCGCCCCACTGGACGCCGATGGCCTCCAGGGACGTGCGGTCGAGAATCTCCATGCGCGCTTCAATCTTGACCTGCGGCAGGGGCACATCCAGCTGCTCACGGATGAGCTTCTTGATCCGCTCGAGGTCGGCCTCGTAGTGACGGATGAAGATGCTGTTCGTCGCCTTGTTGGCGCGTACCGTGATGCCCTTGGCCAGCACGTCCTGGCTCACCGACTGCACGACTGGCGCCACCGGCGGCGGGAACGGCGAGTTTATCTGGGGCAGCCGTCCGAGCTCGGGATTCAGCGGTGCGCCGCTGCCCGACGGGACGACGGTCGGGTTCTGAGGGACACCCTGTACCAGCGGCTGGGTCGGCAGGACCACGCCCTCCGGGGGAATGCCAAGGATGCCCTGGAGCGTCCGCGCCACGTCCTCGGGATCCGCGTAGGAGAGCCGGATCACCTCTTCGCGGAGGGGACCGCGCGCCTGCGCTTCGGCGGCAGCCGCGTCCGCCGCCAGCTTCTTGCTCGCGAGCTCCGTCTCCTTCAGCTGCGCCTCGGCCAGCTTCGTGCGCGTCTCGATTTCCGCGTTCCGCTTGGCCGCTTCGACGCGGGCCTGAGCTTCCTTCTCCTTCGTCAGCTGATCCAGCGAAACGATGCGGATGACGCCATCGCGCTCGACCTTGGCGAGGCCGCGGACTTCCAGGATGGTGTCGAGCGCCTGTTCCCAGGTCACGTTCTTGAGCGAGATCGAGACGCGTCCCTTGACGTCGTCACCCGCTACGATGTTCCGGCCGCTTTCCGCAGCCAGGATCCGCAGCAGATTGACCACGTCGGCGTCCTTGAAGTCCATGGAGATCAACTTCTCGCCGGTTGCGGGGGCCGAAGCGGGTGGCGGCGGAGGGGTCGGAGTCGCCGCCTGCGCCACCATCTGCCGGACCGGGGCGGGAGGCTGCAACGTGACCGCGGGCGCCGGGTTGGTGGTCGGCGTGGCCGCCGCGATGCCCGGAGCCGGGGCCGTCGGCTCCTTGCTAGCGGCCGCCGCGACCGGCATCGGCTTTTCGGTCGGAGTCGTAGCCGCGACGACGACCGGATTCACCGCGGGCTTGGGACCCTCGGTGGCCACATCGACACTGGCGGGGACGATGACCGGCTTGTCGAGCGGCTTTGCCTCGACGCCCTTCGCCATCGCAGCCGGCCTGACCGCCGACTTCGGCGCATCCGTTACCCCGGTCGACACCTTCGCGCTACCGGGCTTGCTGACGGCCTCCGGCTTGGCCTCGGAGGAGCGGGCGTTCGAGCTTTCGACCGCGACCACGAGCCCATCCGGCGTCTCGTCGATGCGGTATCCGACATCGGCCTTGGTCATCTCGACCACGATCCGGGCGATGCCCTTCCGCCACTGGCTGCCCCGGACTTCCTTCACGGGCTCCACGCCAGACGTCCAGCGAACCTTTGGGGAGCCGTAGACGGCGCCCGTCAGATCGATCACGAGGCGGGTAGGCGAATCGATGAGCTTGGCTTCATACTGGGCCGGTCCGGTGGTCTTCACGGTGACGGCGGCCCCGTCGAACGCCCGCTCGATGCTGACGTCCTTGAGCTGAACCTCAGTCGTCTGGGACGAACCGACCCCGGCGACCGCCAGCGAGACCGCTATCGCAAGCCCTGCAATCCGCGCGCTTCTCATCAGATCGGTTCCCCCCTTCATGGCCTTACTGTTGCTCCGGTAGGCGTAGCGTCAGGCTGGTGGCCCCCTGAGAGCCTCGAGCCCTGACCGCGAACGTGACGGAGTTTGGCGTGAGGCCGGTGACGCGGCCGTCTCCAAGTGCGTCTCCCGGCTTGAGGATGTATCCGATGCCGTCGGGGCCTTCCACCAGGGCCATCAGACCCCCGCGTCCGCCGACCACACCGGTGAGCTTGACCGCGGTGACCGAGAGGGCCGCGTTGTCCTTGCCGAGGAAGATAGGCGTGAACGGATCGCGACGCCCCTTGGGCTCGTACGCGATCGCGGGGAGCGCCGCCTTGCCCGCATCCGGCTCCTTCGGTCGCGCGACCGGGGTCATCGGCGGAGCGGGAGTCACCGCCGCGGGCGGGGGAGTCGGCGGGGCGCCGCCTCCGCAACCGGCCAGGGTGGCCGTCACCAGCCCGACCGTGAGCAGCAGGTGCGGGGCCGCGGTTCGAGACTTCATCGAGTCGCTCCCGCGGGCCGGCCCGGGGCTCCGGGCTGAGCCTTGGGCGGCGGAGCGCCTTCCGGCCGGAAGATGTACGTCATCAGCGTCACCTCGGCGCGGATCGTGCCCGTCGGCCGGTCGATCCCCAGCAGACGCCAGTCGGCGAGGTTCACGATCCGGGGCATCTTCCCCATCCGGGCCAGGAAGTTCCCGAACTGGTGGTACGACCCCTCGGCATTCACGGTGATCGGGACGTCGAAGAAGATCTCCTTCTCCTCGGGCGCCCGCGGAGTGAACACCGCCATCGACAGGCCGGACTGAAACGCCAGATCCGAGATCTGCCGGTACAGCGCGGGCATCTCCTTCTCGGTCGGCAGCCGTTCCGACGCCGCCTCGAGACGCTTGCGGAGAGCCTCCGCCTGCGCCTTGAACCCCCGCACACTGGCCTCGAGAGCCTGGGCCTGCATCAGCTCGGCACGGACCTGCTCGCTCTGGGCACGCAGGGCGTCGCGCTCGGTCTGCTTGGGGGACAGCAGGAGGAAGTAGCCGAGCGCCGCCACGATGACGCAGGCGAACACGCCCAGCACGACTTTCTGGTTCCGCGGGGCGTTGGTGATCGGATCGAGAAGCGCCATGGCTAGATCTCGAACCGGCACGACACCTCGAAGGTGATCGTGCGAGGCGATTTACTCAGGTCCTGCTTGGCATCGAGCAGATCGACGTCCTTGAACCGGCCCGACGCCTTGAGATTGGCCATGAAGTCGGACAGCGCGACCGAGGAATACGTGCTGCCTGCGATGCGGAGGCTCGGACCCCGCTCCTCGAGCCGGGTCAGCCACAGGTCAGGAGGCAGCGTGTCGGCCATCGTGTCCAGCAGGTAGACCGGCCGCGCCTGGTTCCGGGCGACGGTCTCGATCGCGTTCAGCCGGCGCTCCAGCTCGTCCCGCTCGCGGCGGTAGCGCTGGCCGGCTGCGATGATCGGCTTCAGCCGCTCGAGCTCGCGCCGGTTGTTCTCGATCTCGGCGGTGAGGCGACGACTCTCCAGCGACATCGTGAGCCACCAGCCGCCGATGATCAGCACCACCGCGGCCAGGATCCCACCGAACAGCAGACCGAGATTGAGCTCGGGGCCGTCAGCCGCCGCCGCTCGACGGGGTCGCTTGGTGGTCGGGGGAGCGAGGTTGACCTTTATCATGCGGGCTTGTCTCCCGGCCGACGGAGCGCGAGCCCGACCGCCACCGCCAACACGGGGCCGATCTGCTCGGGATCGTCGTCGGCGAACTGCGCCACGTCGTGCTCGATGCCCTGGAAGGGGCGAGCCAGCTCTACGGGTACACCCCAGGAGGATCCGAGGAAGTCGTCGAGGCCGGTCAGCTTCGAGCAGCCGCCCGAAAGGACGATCTTCCCGATCCGTTCGGATTCCGCGGTGGAGGCGAAGTAGTCGAAGGTCCGCTGCACCTCGAGCGACAGCTCGCGCGATACGGCTTCCAGGGCGGGGACGAGATCGTCCCAGTTCACCCCGACCTCGCGCCCCTGCTTGGCCGCCTCGGCCACTTCGGTCGAGACGTTGAGGCGCTGGGCGATGGCGTCGGTGTAGTTGTTGCCTCCGAAGGGCACGTCGCGCGCGAAGATGCACGCGCCGCCGTGGATCACGTTCGTCTTCATGACGCTGGCCCCGATGTCGATCAACGCGACCGCGTCGGTGGCCTCGCCCGGGCTGCTCAGCTCGAACTGGTTCTGGACCGCGAAGGCGTCCAGATCGACCACCACCGCGTCCATGCCGGCCGCTTCGACCGCCGCCACGTACTCCAACACCTTGACCTTCTTGGTGGCGACGAGCACGACCGACATCGCGTTGGCGGACTGGCTGACCACCTGGTAGTCGAGGAATACGTCGTCGATCGCGAAGGGGATGTGGTGCTCCGCCTCGAGCTGGATCGCGTCCCCCAGCTCCTTCGGAGTGACCTTGGGAAGCGGCACGCGCTTGACGATCGCCTCGCGCCCGGAGACGGAGATGACCGCGCTGGTGCCGCTGATTCCCGCCTTCTCGACGCATTCCTTGATCGCGTCGGTCACCACCTGAGGCTCACGGATCGTTCCTTCCGCGATGACGTCGCGCGGAAGGGGAACGGTCGCGTACGTCTTCAGAGCCAGACCGCCCTTGCTCTGAGCGAGCTCGACGACCTTGATGGCACTCGTTCCAATGTCGAGCCCGAACGTCGTGGGCTTCCTACCGAGTCCAAACAGCGTCATATGTGGCTCCCGGCCTTCTCCTGACTCTGATTCGCTTCCTAACGGGCAGCGAGATCAGCTGTCAGCCCGGTGCGTTGTGGAAGGAAACTGTCTATCGTGGTGACAGTTTATAACGACGCTCCATTTAAACTGTCAACACTTCTTGCGCCAGTTGTAGGAGTCCACGTGATTCCGATTCCGATCCTGGCGATCTGGGAGTGATTCCGAGCATCCGATATCGAGCGTGGCACCGAAGCGGCTCTAGCTGGCGGCTTCCCGGTAGGTTCCCGGCTTCACCAGCCAGCGCTGGGGTAGCTTGCCACCGCCCGTCTGCCCTGCCTCGCAGCGTCCAATCAGCGCGGCCCCGCTCACCGGTCTGGCATCGACCAGGCTGGGAGTGGTACTACGAACGTGTCCGGCCATCGCGGCCCCGGTCAGACGGGCGCCGCCGGTTTGGCTGAATCGATCCGCCGCATAGACCAATCCCTCGACGGCTGCCGATCCCGAGATGGAGACGCTGCCGTTCGCGACGATCCAGCCCCGAAAGACCCCGCCGGGTCCGCTGCCCGCGCCGTCGCCGATGCTGACCGTCGCCAGCTCGGTCACCGGGGTATCGGCGGTGATCGGGCGGCCGCCGACCGTGTCCACGAAGACCAGTCCATCGGGCAGCGGCCGTGTCGTGTCGAACGTGGCCGAGCCCCGGAAGTAGGTGCCGCGAGCGCGGGCGACGGCCTTCAACGCGTTCAGCTCCGCCGGGGTGAATGAGCGCTGGTCGAACAGGTCCGGGCTCTGGTGTTCTGCGAAGTCGACCGAAGGCTCGTTCGGGGTGGCCACCGCTCCGGCACTACCCCGTACCTGACTGCCGGGCTCCAATGTCGTCGAGCCCGTGGACCAGGTGCCGGCTACCGGCTCGCAGCTTCCATACCCGGCCGCATCCACCGACACACCGCTCCCGAGGACGAGGTCGCCTCGCACCGTGAGACCGGCGGGGGGGTCCGGGAATCGCAAGCGGATGACCGTCGCGCTGATCTCCTGTCGCGCTCGGCCCAGCGG